>CAZZCF010000053.1:0-25631 GCA_964652955.1 uncultured Leptospirales bacterium | reverse complement strand
ATGATATCATCCTATGTGATGTCATCACTGTCTGAGATGAGAATGTCCAACCGGAGATTTTCATGCGATTGTCTGTCCGGGAATGTCGACACTGTTTACAGGGATGCGTAAAGGGTAAATTGAAAATGAGGCTCTTGATAATAATTACTGCAGCACTCATATGTACAGCTCAGATTGCTTTCGCAGAGGAACCTGCCAAAACGAATGAAAGTGAAAAGGTCATCATATACTATTTCCAGGATACCAGCAAAACGGATCATTACCGATACTACTCCTACGTTATTGCTGATTCAATCGCGAATGATCTCAAGAAAACGGAACTGTATACGGTCCAGACGTTCCCCGTTGCCTTCGGTTATATCCTGAAGGGAGCACCGGATACTGTCGTTCAAATGAACAAGAGGATGCTTGCCGACAGGGGAAAGAAATTCAACGCGAATTATATCATAACCGGTTCCTATTTCGTTCGGGAAAACAGGATCAGCATCAGCACACAGATCTTCAACGTAAAGGAGGAGAAGCTCCTGGAAATTCAGGAAACCAGCACCGAGATAGGCGCGCTCCTCTTCACGATAATCGAGAAGATCACGGAACAGATAAACAGTGAGCTTGACGGGGGTTATCATGAGCGAAAAGAGCTCATCGCGGATTCCCCCTACTCGCCCCTCTATACCACTGTAAAAGGGGCAGCTTTCGGAATTACCTACGGCTCCGTTACCTTTCATGGCGATTGGGGCAAGCTCTACGACAATACTGAAATGATTTCACTCTTTCTCAATTATGATCTTGCTAACATAACATTTTTCCGGGAAGGGTACTTGCGGAATACCGCGGCATCACTTATATTCGATTATTTCAATAATGACTCAACCCGCCATCGCAGCAATTACAGTGTCTGGGGGATGACGGCAAATCTCTTTTATCAGTATCCTCTCACCAATCAGTTTTTTCTCTCCATCGGTGCCGGTCTCGGTGGAGCAAAGTCCGAGCTCATTGTCAGAAACTTCGACAATGGTCCTGATGATATGTTCAACGCCCCGGAGTCACGGGATATCTCATATGATCCGTACCTCAATGTGCAGATAGGAACGAGAATGATTTTTGCACCACTTGAGATCAATACCGGAATCTCATATCGGCGGATATTCTACTCGGATACCGATATGATATTTTCGGTGATCTTCTTCGGATTCGGGTACCAGATCTAGAGATGATTTTTTAACGACACTTTTTGAGAAATGTATTGACAGCATTGTTCCCATATCATAGATATATGCCGAAATCGGGTTGTGGGCCCGATTTTCATTTTTTTTAACGGGCTCGGTGATTGCGATGATCTCAAAGAAACTCAGCAAGATAGCACAGGACGATAAACAATACCTCTTCCAAAACTACGGCGATCGGCTTCCGGTCTGTTTTGCGAAAGGGGACGGTTCCTATCTCTTCGATCAGGACGGGCGACGATATGTCGATTTCTTCTCGGGAATCTCCGTATGCAACTTCGGCTATCTGCACAAGCCGCTGCAGCGAGCACTTCACGAACAGATCGACAGGATACTCCATTCTTCAAACTGGTATTACAATGCTGAACAGATTGAAGCAGCACGGCTCATTTCAGAGCTCGCCTTCCCGGGGAAGACCCTTTTTGTCAACAGCGGTACGGAAGCGAATGAAGCGGCAATAAAACTTGCCCGTCGATACGGAAAATCGAGAGATAAACGGTGCTCTTATATCATCTCCTTTGAGAACTCCTTTCACGGGAGAACCTATGGAAGCATGTCTGCGACCGGTCAGGAGAAGATCCGAAAGGGGTTTGAGCCGCTCGTCCCCGGATTTATCATACTCCCCTTTAACGATCTGAGCGCCTTCAAAAAGACAATCCGGAAAAACAGAAAGATCTGTGCAGTTATTACCGAGCTCATTCAGGGGGAAGGTGGTATTCAGCTCGCTGACAGTGAGTTCATCACTGAGCTCTCCAATCTCTGCCGGGAGCGGGAAATTCTTCTTATTGTCGACGAAGTCCAGACAGGGATTGGCAGAACGGGTCAGACATTTGCATATCAGCACTACACCATTACACCGGATATTCTAACGCTGGCAAAGGGACTCGCCGGTGGCATTCCTATCGGGGCTCTTCATGCACCAAGTGAAATTGCCGCTTTTCTGGAACGGGGGAGCCACGGATCAACCTTCGGTGGCAATCATCTCGCCTGCGCTGCAGCCGTATCGGTGTTGAAGGAGCTCAAAAAGCAGAAAACAGTCGATCACATCAGAAGAATAAGCGAATTCCTTTTCTCTGAATTAACAAAGCTCAAGGATGAAACTGATTCTATACGTGAGGTGCGGGGATTAGGACTGCATATCGGAATCGAATTGAACAAACCGAGCTCTGCTCTCGTTGTCCGTGCGCTCGAGAACGGACTGATTATTAACTGCACCGCCGAAACCGTTCTCAGAATAATGCCGCCGCTCAACATCCCGCTGAAAGTGGTTCGGGAGGGCCTGCAAATCCTGAGAAAGACACTCATTGAGAACAGGTGAACACCGGTGAAGAAGGTAACTATACAGAGCAAAGATATGCTCACGGTAACCGATCTGACCAGAAGTGAGATCTTCGACCTCTTTCATTTTTCCATCCGATTGAAGAGAGAAACGCGCAGGGGGAAGAGACATACGCTGCTGCGCGGGAAAACCCTCGCCATGATCTTTGAGAAATGCTCGACGAGAACACGTGTCTCATTTGAGGCAGGCGTTTTCCAGCTCGGTGGCCATGCGCTGTTTCTCAATCCTGATGACATACAACTCGGCAGGGGCGAGAGCATCCCTGATACGGCACGAGTGCTCTCCCGCTATGTCGATGGCATTATGATAAGAACCTTTGCTCATGAACGGGTTGTCGAGCTGGCCCGCCATGCAGATATTCCCGTTATTAACGGACTGACCGATCTGTACCATCCCTGTCAGGCGTTGACCGATTTCTTCACCATTTTCGAGAGAGAGGGCGAAAACCTGAGCAGCGTAAAGCTCACCTATGTCGGAGATGGGAATAATGTTGCTCATTCACTGCTTCTCTGTGCCAGTATACTCGGTGTCACTATCGCCATCGCCTCTCCCCGGGGATATTCCCCTGAAAAGAGTGTCATTGAGAAGGCAGAGCAGCTCTCCGCAGATTCGGGGGCTTCTATCACCATCACAACCGACATCAACCGGGCTGTAGAGGGGACGACCTATCTCTACACCGATGTATGGACGAGCATGGGGCAGGAAGAGGAGGCCGGAAAGCGGAAAAAGGCTTTTGCGAAATACCGGATAACCGATACGCTATTACAATCCTGTGCCGACGACTGCGTAGTCATGCACTGCCTCCCGGCCCACCGGGGAGAAGAGATTGACAGCGATGTCATGGATTCTGAAAAATCGATTGTTTTCGAACAGGCCGAGAACAGGCTTCACCTCCAGAAGGGGCTGCTCTGCTCACTTATGACCGGACGATAGGGCTCTGAATACCATCCTTTCCACCGGAGAGTCTCTCATGTTCGGGGCTTTCGAAATGCACTATCTCTATACAATTTATTAAGAAGCATCTCAAAAATCACTTTTTGCAGAGATTCCTTGAATCCGTCTCATCGCTGCAAAGATGTATTTTTGTTGTTTCGATCTTTTGAGAATCAAATGAAAATGCAAAGAGGTAGCAGATTTCGAATACGCGTCATCGATGAAATCTGAGGTTTACTATCATTCTACTATCCTGAAACGAGGTCATCGAATGGAGATAAAAAAAGCCGTACTTGCATATTCGGGCGGGCTCGATACGTCGATAATACTGAAATGGCTCATTGAGACATATCACTGCGAAGTCATCTGCCTCGCCGCGGATCTCGGGCAGGAGGAGGAGCTCGATGGGCTGGAGGAGAAAGCAGCTCAGACCGGTGCCAGCAGATGTTACATTGCAGATCTGCGAGAGGAATTCGTCACGGATTACGTTTTCCAGGCAATAAAGGCGAATGCCATCTACGAAAACCGATACCTCCTGGGCACGTCGCTCGCCCGTCCGGTAATCGCAAAAAAACAGGTGGAGATTGCGCTCGCGGAGGGTGCAGACACCCTTTGCCACGGGGCAACGGGAAAGGGGAATGATCAGGTAAGATTTGAAATGGCTTACAAGTCACTCGCCCCTGAGTTGCATATTATCGCACCGTGGAGAATCTGGAATCTCAATTCCCGGAAGCTGCTCTTCGACTATGCACAGAAGCACAACATACCGGTGCCGGTAACGTTGGAAAAGCCCTATAGCATGGATCGGAATATCCTCCATATCTCATATGAAGGGGGGATTCTCGAAGATCCGCTCAGAGAGCCCGATGAGGATATGTTCATACTCACCCGATCGCCGGCGAGCGCTCCTGACAGGCCTGCTGAAATAGCCGTGGGCTTCGAGCAGGGGATTCCGGTCTCCGTCAATGGCACAAAGCTCGATCCGGTCACGCTGATGGCATCCCTCAACAAAATTGCCGGTGAAAACGGTATCGGGAGAATTGACATCGTCGAGAACCGGCTGGTCGGCATTAAATCGCGAGGGGTATACGAGACGCCTGCGGGCACCATCTTGCATATCGCGCATCGAGATCTCGAGTCGATCACCCTTGATCGGGATACCCAGCATATCAAGGACAAACTCGCCATTGACTACGCCATATTAATATACAATGGCCAGTGGTTTACCCGAAAGCGAGAAGCGCTCGATGCTTTTATAAATAAGACGCAGGAACAGGTCACCGGCACGGTTCACATGAAGCTCTACAAGGGCACCTGTACGGTCGTCGGGAGGGAATCACCCATAACCCTCTATGAGGCCGATATAGCTACTTTTGATGAGAGCGAGCTCTATGATCAAAATGATGCATCAGGTTTTCTAAATATTTACGGCCTGCCGGTGAAAGTTGAATCGATGCTGCGGAAAAAGAGACAGAAGAAATAAGAACGCTGCCAGCATGTCTCGGTAATCCCGGTGGTCCACATTATCAAAAATGTTCATTGACGAAAAGAGATGTATATTCTGAAATGAAACATGGTACCCAGTATCACAAAAGCGTTCGAATCACAATAATGGTGTTATGTTATGTTTAACGACGTTGAAGAGACTATTCAGTTACTCGCCGGAGAGAAGTACATCTGTTCCCGCGAGATTGCCACCACGGTATTTCTCGCCATGAAAATGGAGAAACCGGTTCTCGTCGAGGGTCCGGCGGGTGTTGGCAAAACCGACCTGGGAAACTGCATTGCCCGCTCGCTCAACATGGATCTGATACGCCTCCAGTGCTACGAGGGTCTCGATGAAGCCA
Source organism: uncultured Leptospirales bacterium (assembly GCA_964652955.1). GTDB lineage: Bacteria > Spirochaetota > UBA4802 > UBA4802 > JAKQUI01 > CAZZCF01. The sequence goes on along the minus strand of CAZZCF010000053.1, from coordinate 20,289 downwards.
AGGCACTCTATGAATGGGAGTATGCGAAACAACTGCTCTATACACAGATTTTAAAGGATATGCTCTCGTCAATCCTGAGCGGTGAAAAAACACTCGCTGATGCAATCAGCAAACTTTCAGGAGAAGAAGATGTCTTCTTCTCGGAAAAGTTCCTCCTGGCCAGACCGATACTCAAGGCTATCTCAAATACACAGCCCACACTCCTTCTCATCGATGAAATTGACAAATCGGATTCAGAGTTCGAGGCATTTCTCCTTGAGGTTCTCTCCGATTTTCAGGTTTCGATACCCGAAATAGGTACCGTAAAGGCACAGCAAAAACCCTTTGTTCTTCTGACCTCAAACAATGCCAGAGAGATGTCAGATGCGCTCAAGCGACGCTGTCTCCATCTCTTCATAAACTTCCCATCACGGGAGCTCGAAGAGCTTATTGTCACCCTGAAAGTCCCCGAATGTCCGGAAACGCTGGTAAAGAAAATGGTTTCAGCAATTCACCGCATACGGGAACTCGCGTTGAAGAAAGAACCCAGTATCAGTGAAACGCTTGACTGGGCAAAAGCACTCTCGCTCCTGGGATGCGAGGTCCTCGACAGGGATATTGCTATAGACACCCTGAATTTCATTTTAAAGTACGAAAAGGACATCGAACTGGTCAAGAAGAACGCAAATGTCATATTCCATTGAGAGGCATAAACCCCTTGCAGAAAAAGAATATCAACCTCTCTGAAGAAGAGCGATTGCAGGGAAGGTTTTATGATTTCATTCAGGTTCTCATCGATGCGGGGATAGCGATATCCACTGCAGAGGTGCTCGACATGTTCACCGCTCTGCAATATGTCAATTTCAATGACCGGCCATCCTTTAAACAGACGCTCTCATCAACCCTGGTAAAGGACTTTACCGACCTCCCCATTTTCGAAAAATGTTTTAAAGCATTTTTCGATCGGAAGGGAAAAGGGGTAAAGCAGTTTTCGCTTCAGGGGATCGGGACGCTGACTCCGCTCGATGAATACCTCACACCTGAAGAGATGCAGGAAGTGCAGAACCTCATCCTACAGCTCATGAACCTCCCGGATGACGAGCTTAGAGAAATGACCGAAGGGGATATACGCAATCTTCTCATGAATGCTCCCATCATTGCATCATCATCCCTGCTCAGCATATTCACCAATGCACCTGCGGGGGGACAGACAGACGATACTCATTCACCGGAGCAGCTCAGGAATATCCAATCCCTCGTCTCTTACATTCGCCAAAGAATAGATGAGCGGAGAACCGGTAAGGCGATACAGGAACGGGAAGACTACTTGCTGAACAAGCCCATATACCAGCTCACCCCCGGTGAGGTCAATGAGATGAGAGAGCTTGTCAAGCGATTCGGTCAGAAGCTGAAGAACCGAATCTCACTGAGAAAGAAACGGGTTAAACGGGGCAGCTTCGATATCAAGAAAACAATCAGATCAAATCTCCAGTACGGGGGAACCATCTTCAGGATCTACTATAAGGATCGGAAGATTGACAGGCCGCAGCTGGTGGTGCTCTGCGATATATCCAGCTCGGTAAACCAGTACTCAAGATTTATGCTCCTCCTCACCTATACCCTTCAGAGCCTCTTCTCCAAGGTCCGTACCTTTGCCTTCATCAGCAATATAGTCGAGATAACCCCGCTCTTCACGGAAATGGAACCCGAGCGTGCAATCAATTCAATTTTCAGTGACACCAGTTTCACTTACGGCTGGGGAAGCAATTACGGAAGGTGCTTCAAACAGTTCTTCCGAGAGTTCAGCGATTCCCTCAACAACAAAACATCCGTATTGATTCTCGGTGATGCGAGGAATAACTATCAGGATCCGGGGCTCGAATCATTTATCAATATCTGCTCTCGAACAAGAAATGTTTTCTGGCTGAATCCGGATAAACATCATCTCTGGGATTGGGGAGACAGCATCGCAACTATCTACAACTCGTACTGCACCGAGATGCGAGAGGTTAACAGCTTTGTTGATCTCTCAGAATTTATTGATAAGCTCTTTGTCAGATAAGCTTATATGGATATCCCATAATACCCTGTGAAGCTCATTTTGAGTGACTGAATTACGGCAATCAGTTCATATATGGAATTACTGCTCTTCGAAAAACCAGTTCACCGGATTGACAAGAGCCATAACAGTTGACAGGATTTTGCAAATTGTACAAAAAGTTTCTCAAAAAAACTTGACATAAATTACACTTTCCCTTTTTGATCAGGGTATATTTTTGAAGGCAAGAAATAATACCTGTGAAAAAACTGTGTTTCCTCGCACAAGAAGAGTGTGGTGTACACGTTCAGTAATAAACCAGTTTACCGAGAAAAGATTTTTTTGAACACCTGTTACTGCTGAAATAAGGGCTCAGGAAATGCTTTTATTGGTTTATCGGAGGGCAAAATGGATATTGAGTTCAACGAGCTTGGCGAGCACAAGATAATATCAGTGAGCGGTGAAGTTGATCTCTACAACGTCAGCGAACTCAAGAAGGCACTTTTTAGCATTACCGACGGGAGCTATAAGAGCGTCGTCGTTGATATGAAAAATGTCAACTACATGGATTCCTCGGGTATCGGGGCGCTCGTTGCCGGGCAGAAAAAGATGCATGCCCATAGCGGGAAATTCGCACTGATGAATATTCATGACGACGTATTGAATATACTGAAGCTCGCTACGCTGGATAGATTCTTCAAGATATATGAAAATGAGGAGGAATTGATTTAGCGTCAGGACGTTCTCTTCAGCACAAGGGTGGTCATATCATCGTGCGGCGGCACTTCCCCCCGAAAGGTATCCACATCCGAGACGATCTTTTCAACTAAATCATTCGCGGTAAGCGCGCTATTATCAATGATGAGTCTCTGCAGTCTCAAGCGGCCGTATTCTTCCTTTTCTTCATTTCTCATCTCGGTAATACCATCGGTATAGAGCACGACAATATCACCGGGAGAGAGCTTCACGCTCGCCTGCTTGTAGGGAACATCCTCCATGATGCCGATGGGGACATCATCCAGCTTTGTCAGGGTACATGCCTTTCGAGTAGCGCGGTAACAGAAGAGAGGGCCGTGGCCTGCATTGGAAAAATGCAGTTCACCCTTCATTCGATCATATATCATAAAGAAGAGCGTAGCAAACTTATCTATCGCAAAATCAGCACTCAGGGAGTCATTGATAGCCCGAACGACGCTGGCACATTCCACATCCCTCCTGCTAATATAGGTTACAAATACGGTGCGGATCATTACCATAACGAGCGATGCGGGCACCCCTTTCCCCGACACGTCGCTCAGGAGCGCGCCGACTCTATTCTTATCGATATCAACGTAGTCAAAGTAATCTCCCCCGACCCCCTTCGCAGCCCGGGTGAATCCCTTTATCTGAACACCGTCCTTATCATAGAAGTCCATGGGATTCAGACCTTCCTGTATCTCCTTCGCCAGCTCCAGCTGCTCCTCCATAATCCTCGACTCTATCTCGAGATCCTTCGCCTTTTTCAGCTGATCGGTCATCACATTGAACTCATGGGCCAGCTGGCCTATCTCATCAGAGGTTTTGAGTTTTATCTTATAATCGAGATTTCCCGTTCCGATCACGGCGGCACCTTCAGAGAGGGTGCGGATCGGCCGAATGGTAATGGATGAGAGGAGTATCGCACCGAATACCGATGCTCCCATGAAAAAGAGGGCGATGATGGAAATATTCATTGTCATCCGCTGGATCTGATCCCTGATCATCTTGTCCGAGAATCCGAGGCGAACCGTTCCAACTCTTGTATCGAAATTAACATGATAAAGCGGTTTTGAGAAATCGTAGATACTGCCCCCCTCCTCATCGGCAATGACGAGGCTCAGCGGTTCCTTTTTATTACTGTATTCACGTATTTGCTTCATGTACTCATCTTCAAGTATGGTATCTCTCATCTCCGGATCGAAGCTCTGGATTATTTTGTTATCAGCATCGAGAATATACACATACTTGATAGATTCGAGCTTCTTGAGATCCCGTATAATCGGAATCAGCGCCAGATCATCACGGCTGCTGACAGCGACTAAGGAGGTATTATAGAGGTGTTCGATCTCACGCTTTGCCAGCTTTATCATCTCCTTCTCCAGCACCTCCTTTTGAGAGCTGATAATGAAATAGGTCATGATCAATATGACGGCAGCAACCAGCGTTATGATCGCAATCGAGAACTTCAGCCTCAGGCTGAACTTTACCCGCGGTCGCTTCGCGCTTTTATCGCGTGTTGCTCGCTCCTTAGCCTTCTTGCCGGTCTTCTTTTCATCCGGGTTCTCGTCATTATTCTTTTTCACATCTTCCTCTGCCATCACCCTACCTCCTCATGAGCGCGAGCACCTTCTGTATATTGTTTCTCGCCTTCTGATTGAGAGGATCTATCAGGAGCACTTTTCTCCATTCCGCTATCGCCTTATTGAACTGATTATTGGAATAGTAGTTAATGCCTCGAAAATAATAGGTTTTTACCAGCTGCTGCTGTCGGGGGGTGAGACGCCGTTGAGCGCTGACCCGCCGCTCTTCGCCAATCCTGAGCTGTGATGAGATTCTATTGACATTGATAACCGCTCTCATGTTGCCTCTTTCCCGCGCGACAACCCACCGGAAATGCCCGAGGGCAATTTTCAGATTATCAATGCCTCCCCGCCGGTAGTACTCAACACCGAGCCGGTACCTTCTCTCAATATCGGCAGGCGAAGCACCCTGCAATTCCTCTTTTTTCGATCCCTCCATCGCTGTATTCGCTCGGGCAATGAGCGCGTCAATTCCCGGATAGCTCGGCGCGATGGATTTTATCAGTTTAAACTGACTGAGTGCACGTTCAAATTTTTTTCTGCTTAAAAACTCCTTACCCTGATCAATTATCTGTCTCGAGAATCTCTCATACTCTCTGGGATTGAGCATCAGATCACATTTGAGGAGATATTCTGTGGCGATACGATTTTTCGGGAATACATTCAGTATTTTCACCCACCGTTTCCGGGACTCCAGATATTTCCCCTTCTCAAAAAGGGACTGTCCCGATACTATGAGCGGATTGATAACATTGTAATAGGGGGAATTCTCATCAACCTCCTCTTCCTGCTTCTGCTGCAACGCCTCTTTCGATGTTTTCAGATACTCCTTCGCGAGCCTGTTTTTGGGATCCAGCTTCACTGTTTCATCGAAGAAGGAGATTGCTTCACTATATCGACCCGCATTCAATGCAATGAGACCCTTCTGAAACTTCTCGTCAATCCCCCTCAGCTTGAGAAGCCGCTGTTGCCGTTCATACTCCTTTCGCAGACCGGGAATACTCGCTAACTGTTGCTTTGCATCCTTGTAGTTTTCTATCAGGCCGATGACGCTTTCAAAGTCATCCTCCGCCGCATCGAAGTTATTCTTCCTGACATTATCGATACCCGAGATGTAATACTGCTCGGCCTGAAATCGCCGCAACTCGTAATTCCGCTTTTCATTCAGCTTTTCCGCAATCTTATCGAGATAATCCTCAGCATCGTCGTTGCCGGGATCAATTCTCAATACCTCACGAAACTCGAGCTGCGAATCACGATATTTCTCATCCTTAAAGAGACCAATGGCGAGGACCATAAGCTTTCTTACGCGCTCGTATAAAAGCCGATTATTAATAGCAAAAAGCGCCTTCCGCTTCCCCTCCAGGGCAACCCCATCCTTCGGCACAAAGCTCAGAATCTCGTTCCAGTACCCGAGCGCTTCCTCGAATTCCTCCATATCCATCTTGTCTTCAGCGAGCTTGACCAATCGCTGGTATTTTTCCTTCAATGCTTTAGAGAGCCGAATCTTTGCGCCTTCGAGCCGTACATCCTCCTGCAGCTGCCTCATCTTTTCCCGCAGATCCTGAACCTCGGGATCGGCAGGGTCAATGCGATACGAGGTGACAAAATTATTAATGGCTATATCAGCGTTCTCCTTCGCTTCCTCGTAATCCTTATAGAGGTTAATTCTCGCCAATCGGTAGTGTTTCCTCGCAAGAACGAGTGCGAGATCCTTCCGGTGCTTTTCCTCGTATACATACTCGACTTTTCGCTGTATCTGCTCGTTCTCAGGGTTGAGCTCAAGAATCCTCATCCACTCGGTGATTGCATTGGTGAACTGCTTATCATCATAGTACTTCTGAGCACGCCGATCAATATCATCGATGCTCTCGGTGAGCACCGGGTAGGTTTGAAGAGAAAAAAGCACGAGAAGCATGAGCACCACGCTTCTGCGAATATGTTGTTCCCCTTTCATCATATAAAATACGACATCCCTCTTCTTGACACTTACCGCTTTCTGTCTATTCGTACAAGGGTCCTGTTCCACAGGAGCCAGTCATCCTTCGCCCGCTCGCCATCAAGGAATTTTACCAGGAGTGCATCACCGCGAAGAATCTGTTCAGGCTTGTTCGTCATTCTTGATACAAGCGCCCCCTCGAATGAGATCGATCGCTGGAGGAATCGATTGCCATCCTGATCCTGCTTGATCGCATCCTCATCCACCTCTTCAAAGTCGGTTATCATAAGATCGATAATATAGTAATCACGGTACATCTCCCTGAATACCGCTTCATTCTTCGGATATGCTTCACAGCGGGAGTATTCAAGATAATGTAAATCCCGGATGGCGCCAGCCCACCGCTTCAGAACAGCACCCGGATGTATATATTTCTTCTGATCCCGACAGGAGGGAAATAAACAGAAGAGCATCACCAGCATACAGCAGAATATCCATTTCATTGAAAGATTACCCTCCCACCGACGGGAGTGCCCCGCATACGGTATAACATTCACACGCACTCTCATCGCCTTCTCATTTAATATAGATTTACCTCGTATAAATAACAAATAATTTCTTCGGCTTTTTAATAACACCGTGTGTGCGCTTCGTTTTAAAAAGGTTCAGCCGGTGGCCACAGCACCGATATATCTGAATTCTCTTCGTCACTCCAGCAATGCAACAGAAATCCCATAGCGCTCTCCTGATTATACTATCGATAAAAAAATGCACCCGCTTGACCGCAATATCATTATATTGATAATCCCTTTTAATTTCTGAGAGTGAGGAGCATAGCAATAGTTACCGAAAATGAGCATGCTCCTTTCCCTTTCATCAATACTGAAGGTCTACCTCCCTTCTTGATAGTACCTGAAATCGGTTGAGAAAGTGCTATGGGTACCTCTAAAAACTCCTTTTAACCTGTAAAACTGATAAATAAAAAGTTTTTTTCATTATTTCCCGCCCACAGCAACACGATGTCGCGCATGCCGGCGTGCACAGGATATGCAAAAGAACGCTGGCCACGGGAACTTCAAATTTAAATGAATAGAGGTTCCCGTATCATAAAATCTACTGAAGGTGAGCTGCGGGTTCTGTTCCAATTTTCTTTTCGGTGGAAAGGTAAATCGAAGAAAGCAAATCAACGCGGTGCTAATCCTTACCGAGAAGCCCCAGCTCCTCTTCTCCGAAGACCTGAGCCGAGAACTTCTCTATCTTCGTGTCCTTCCACTGCCATGCATCAGCGGGCAATCCTGCCTTGTAACAGGTATGCTCGAGGAATTCCTTCACATTCCAGTTGTACTCAGTGGCCACCTGCGGTAACAGCAGACCGGAACGTGAGCCCTGGGATATGATGAGCCCATCTCTGCCAACGACTATCTCGGAAATATCGCTGACCTCCTCAATGGGGGACATTATTGAGATCTCAAGGTCAATATTTTCGAACTCCTCTTTAGTCAGCGGTGGAAATCGAGGATCCTGAAAAGCTGATGCCTTCGCCATATCCTTCACCGTTTCAGGAATGGTCTTAATGCCCTTGATATATCCGATGCATCCCCGGAGCTTTTTATTTATGTGAATGGTAACAAAGGCCCCGCACATCTCTTTGAATATATCATCTGAAAACTCCCGTAAATCAACATCCGGTGAAGTGTCATAAAAATACGAAGCGATCGTCCTGCGGGCAAGTTTTAACAGCTCGATCTGTTGCTCCCTGTTCAACTCTATCACCACTCCCCTCCCCTCCGTTAAAGTCACCCTTGTCCGAAAGAATACCCCTACAGAACAGTATCAGAGCAGGTACCGGTATTCTGAAGGGATTGCCTATTTAACAAAAGCAGCAGCGAGATAGCCGACAACCTGATCCTTCCCCCCGGCCGTGTCTCCCGAGTTCGCATAGCTCAGGATTTCTACATCCCGTGCACCGAGTTTCCTCGCGAGAGACATGCCGGTTAACACCGGACCCTCTCCGCATGCCTGCGCGTCATCATTATCCAGCGCAGAGGCGAGTGCCTGCTCGTCAAACTTCTTGAGATTCTCAATAAAGATGGCATCTTTCTGCCTGGCTTTTTCATAAGGGAAATAGTGCGACAGATCAGTTGATATAACAACCATACACTTTCGCTCCTCCCCTTGAAGCACGCTGAATATCTCTTCGGCTATCGTCTCACAGATATCAACACCGGTAACCCCAAGTATAATCGGTATGAGAGTGAATTCCTTGAGCACCTCCTGCAGAAACGGGACCTGCACTTCAAGAGAGTGCTCACTCAGATGAACCTCTTTGCTAAAGCCGAAATGCGGTTTCTCAATCAATTTTCCCCCGATAACCGCGTCTATGGCCACCTCGCCGAGGGGCGTTTCATATATGCCTTCAGGTATAACTGAAGCACCGTCGAATCGTGCCCGATGTGATGGAGCGAGAACAAGAACTACTTCAACACTGGAATCAATCAACTGAACATATGAATATGCAGCCACCGGTCCAGAGTACACATAGCCTGCATGAGGTGAGATAAGGGCAATCAATTCACCCTGCAGAGACTTTTTTTCCGCCTGACTGATATAGTGCTCAATATCCCTCTTCAGCCTTTCGGGATGTGAAGGATAAAAAGAACCCGCTACGACTGGAGTCCTGTGCCACATAGAAACCTCCTCACTGATACCTCACACAGCATTCCGGGCTTACCGCCCACCCGCACGCACCGTAATGGTGAGGTACTCCTCCTCCTTGCAAAACCTTGATGCTTATTATTAAGATACAATCACCAGCGCTCTCGTGTCAAACATTATCGGTGTGTATACACCTGCAGCTGCGAATTGGCAAACTGAATTATGGGCACCTCTAAACACCGGGGGCCTCCACCGTCTTTTCTCCGATGGCCAGCTCAATCTGCTGGAGTATTCTATGAGCAATATCCCTTTTAGCCATCAGGGGGAGCGGTATAACCTCGCCTTCTCTGGTGAATATGGTTATGACATTGGTATCAGTGCCGAATCCCGCATCCGTCCTGCTCACATCATTCAGACAGATCATATCACAATTCTTCTCCCTGAGCTTCTCGCGGGCATATGCATCGGCATCATTCGTCTCGGCTGCAAAGCCTACAACGAAAATCTCCTGCAATCGAGGTTCTGATCTTTTCATTTCCGAAACGTGCTTTAATATATCAGGAGTTCGTGTGAGTTTGAGTTTAAGGTCCCCCTTCTTTTTCTTGATTTTGATGGCGGATTTCTTTACCGGTGTGTAGTCCACCGGTGCTGCCGCCATTATGAGCACTGAACGAGGTTCCAGCTCGCGAAGAACGGCATCAAGAAGGTCGCCCGTCGTATCAACCGGTATCGATGTAAAGCCCGCTTCACTGATAAATCCGGTATCGATTGGGCCGTGTATAAAAACCACTTTTTTATTTCGCTCGGCTGCTGCCGTCGCAAGAGCAACACCCATCTTTCCGCTCGAGGGATTGGTAATGAACCTGACCGGGTCGATCCATTCCCTGGTGGGACCACCGGTGACAATGATCTTTCTATCCCGTAATGACATTCACCGCGACCTCGAATATGCATTCAATTTCTGCGAGTCTGCCAATCCCTTCATCACCACAGACAACGGATCCCTCTCCGGGTTCTATAACGGTTACACCCCACGATTTTAATTTCGCAACATTCTCCTGAACCGCAACGTGTTTCCACATACCGGGATTCATCGCGGGGGCGATAACGACCGGACACTCCACCGAGAGAAAGGTGGTGCTCAGGAGATCATCGGCGATCCCGTTTGCAAATTTACCGATGATATTTGCCGTTGCAGGTGCAACAAGGAATAATGACGCGCCTTCCTTGAGGGTGATATGAGCCATCTCATTCCAATCACGGATGAACGTACCGGTATATACTCTGTTCCCGGAAAGCGTTTCGAGGGTCAATGGTGATATCAGATAGGTCGCGTTATCCGTCATGATCGGGAAAACAGAATAACCGGACTTCACAAAGAGCCTCGTCAGATCGCATGCCTTATACGCCGCAATGGATGAGGCAATGCCAAGGATTATTTTTTTCATGATCGCTTAAAGATCCTCTCCAAATCATTATTTTCGAGGGCATACACATAGGGACGTCCGTGCGGGCATCTCAATTCATGCGCCCCACTCTTCGTCTCTTCGATGATGAGGCGCACATCCTCGTCGGTGAGCTCATCACCGGTTCGCTTCGCAGAATGGCAGGCAACCTTCTCAAAGATCTTTTCCTGAATGCGAGTTCGCATATCTTCCTCGGATTTCAGCGCATCGAGAACCTCGTGGAAAAAAAGCTCAACATCCATACTCCTTCCCAGTACCGGAATTCCGCGAATGACCACAGAATTATCCGAAAATTCCTCAATGTCAAACCCAATTTCCCTTAAAAGCGCCAGGCATTCCATTGCAATGGGATGCGCATCAAGTGAGAGCTCAAGCACCACCGGAAACATCAGGTCCTGCGTTTCGACCGAAAGAGTACCCTGCATGAGTATATCAAAAATAAATCGCTCATGTGCGGCGTGGAAATCAATTATCAAAAGAGCCGTGGCATCCTCAACCAGGATGTACCTGTTAAAGATTATCCCCAGAAATCGCCACTTTTCTCCCTGGGCGGCGCTGTAGAATTCGGTCACATCTCTGAGAAACGACCGCATACCATGAGGGCTTCCATCATGCCCAAAGAGCGACATCTCCGCTCCCTCTTCCGATGAAGGGGTTGAATACCCCCCTTCTCTGAGAGGAGAAACGGCAAACCGATCTCCTCCCGGTTTGATCAGGGTGTCCCGTACCCGATGAACCCGGTTGACAGCTTTCTGCGAGAGATGAATGATGCAGTCGTCGATATACTTCTGATCAAAAAATTTTACTTCCCGTTTGGCAGGATGAACGTTTATATCAACAAGCTCCGGATCGATGGTGAGGAAGAGAAATGCAACCGGATGCCCCTTTGCCGCCATGGCCTCATATGCCCGCGAGAGGAGAAAACCCAGATAGCGATACTCCACGGGTCTCCCGTTCACGTAAAGAATCTGCATCGAGCGCGACGGCTTCATGAGATCCGGCATGGAGAGATAGCCCGACAGCTCGATCTTAATGTCCTGTATGCGCTCAAAAGAGAGCCGATCGAGAATATCATCACCGTATATCTGCTGTATTCTTCCGGCACTATCCGCTGAGGCGGGAAGGGTCACCTGTCGTCTGCTATCAATGCTTAACGAGAAGGAGACATCGGGATTGGCGAGCGCTATTTTCAAAAAGGTTTCCCGGACTTTCCGAAGCTCCGTCTTTCTCGCCCGCAAAAATTTCTTCCTGGCAGGAACATTAAAAAAGAGATTCTCCACGATAATCATCGTACCGGCAGCGCCGGCGTAATCGTGCATCTCAACGCTTCCATCAACACTCGTCAGCTTCGCTCCCCGCTCCTCCTCTGAAGATCTGGTGTATATCGTTAATCGTGAAATCGACGCGATACTCGAAAGGGCCTCTCCCCTGAACCCGTAGGTTGCAACCTTCTCGATATCGGCAAATTCCTCAATTTTACTCGTGGTGTGCTCTCGTATGGCGCGGGGAAGATCCTCTCGAAACATTCCGGAACCGTTATCGCGCACCTGAATCTTCTTCAGCCCGCTTTCGTAAATCTCAACGTCAATCTCCGTTGATCCGGCATCGAGAGAATTTTCGATCAGCTCCTTCACCACCGAGAAGGGGCCTTCCACCACCTCCCCGGCAGCGATTTTTCTCTTAACCGAATCGGAAAGCTCCTTAATTCGATTCATCTTCTCTCTTCGTACATGTTACATCCATACGCTGCAACTGCACCGTGGAACAGCTAAACGCAGCACTCTTCGGGCGCGCCTCCCGATGTGAATTGCTTGCACATTCTCCTCCACCAGTTCTCTCAGCGGAGATACAAGAGCAGTCACCGGGAGGATGAACGATGCGCCGCGGGGCTCAAGCACAGCGATCCCTACAGTGACGCAACAAGCTCAATGAGCTTTGGGAGTGTTTCTCCAACTCGTCCCTGAATGAAGACATCCGTAATCGACGAGGTTAACCCGGTCTCTTCAAGATTCATTTCGATGACCTGCGCACCTCGCTGCTTGGCGATATAGGGAATCGTGCTGGCGGGATATACGACCGCAGAGGTTCCCACGACCAGTATGGCATCCGAGGATTCAGCATATCTCTGCGAATCAACGAGCGCATTGCGGGGAATCATCTCGCCGAAAAAAATGACGCTGGGTTTGAGTATCTCGTGACAGCTCGTGCAGGTCGGAGGCTTCCCGTCCAGTTCAAATTCTTCCGCAGGATAGGAGGCAAAGCACTTTAAACACTCGAGATGGCTCGCGTTCCCATGATATTCGATAACATTGGTGTTCCCCGCTTCCTGATGGAGATTATCGATGTTCTGGGTGATGATAGACTTCAGAATATTCATCTCCTCCAGTTTTGCAAGCGCATGGTGAGCGGGATTGGGCTTCGCATTCTGTGTGATTCGGCTCATATCAAATATCATCTGCCACACCTTCACCGGATCTTCCCTGAAGGCATCAATAGTAGCATACTCGGCAGGGTTGTACTTGTCCCAGAGCCCCCCGGCGCTTCTGAAATCGGGTATTCCGCTCTCAACTGAAATGCCCGCACCGGTTAACGCTATCAGACACTTCGAATCCTTAATGATCTCGGCGGCTCTTCTATACAGATCATCCATCCATGTTCTCCCGTTCAACGATTGTGCTCGACGTATACTTAGTTCCCGCAGAATTCCCCGTCAAGCTAAATTACTCCCCGAGAGCCCTATTTTCCCCGGCGCAGCATACTTTTATCCTTGTCACAGAGCATCCGATGCGGTATTTCACCGATAAAAGCATGATACGCCCTCTAACGTTCTCGCTCCGCAATATTTCACTTGAAATTTACCTTTCGAATAGTATGATATACCGATACGGAGTATGATCGATCAGCTCGACTTTCACGGATTTGAAGGAAAGGTTTGTGAAAGGTATGAAAAAGAAAAGCCCCTGCAAGAATGCACTTATCCCTCTCTTACTGCTGCTCTTTCTCTCTTGTAACTCGAAACCGGCAGCTCAGGAGGTGAGAAAATCGGTGCTCGCCGGTTCATGGTATTCAGCCGAACCGCGAAAACTCGCCGCGACCATTGATACGCTCCTCGACAAAGCTCCTGTGAAAAGATTCGAGGAGCCGCTCCTTCTGATACTCCCCCACGCCGGGTATCAGTATTCCGGAATGGTTGCAGCATCCGGATACCGCATACTTCGGAATGCGCATCCCGACATTATCGTCATCCTCGCCCCTTCGCATCACAGCTTCTTTCACGGATGTTCAATACTTCCCGTCGATTACTACGAAACACCGCTCGGCACGGTGCGGGTCGAGAAGGAGATAGCACAGAAGCTTCTTGAGATGCGGCTGTTCAGCACCGAGCGTTCCGCTCATCGGAGGGAACACGCGATTGAGATACAGCTCCCCTTCCTGCAGCGATTATTCGCGGATCTCAATAATTCTGCAGGAATCCTCCCCATCCTCGTCGGCGATATCGATAACGATGAAGCTCTCGCTATTTCGAAGCACATAATCGATGCCATCCGGGAGAAGAAGAAACCGCTCTTTATCATCAGCACCGATTTTACCCATTACGGCGCGCAATTCGGCTACGTCCCCTTTTCCGGCAAAGGAGCGGAATTCATCAAGAAACTGACAAATTTAGATCACGGTGCGATACAATCCATTCTTGACAGGGATATTGAAGCATTTACCCGCTACGTCAAGAGGACGGGAATCACCATCTGCGGTAAAAATCCCATAAAGGTTGCACTCTCGCTCCCCATACAGAATTTCAGTGCATCCCTTATCGGGTACGATACCTCGGGGAATATCACCGGTGATTATCACCATTCAGTCAGCTACGCCTCAATCGTATTCTGTGGCACTATTTCTCGTACCGTGAAAAAGGAGACCTTTACGCTTACCGATGCCGATAAGAGATTCCTGATTGATCTGGCGAGAAGAAACATTCAATCTGTACTATTCCATAACACATTCGTTCGCATCAACAAGAGGGCCGTTCCACGCACCTGCCAGTTGAATCGCGGAGCCTTCGTCACTCTCAAGATACGGGATAAGCTGAGGGGATGTATCGGTTATCTGGAGGGGAGAAAGCCGCTCTACCAGACGATTATTGAGAACTCATACAATGCTGCATTCCGTGATCATCGCTTTCACCCTGTGCGGCAGAGCGAATTAAAAGATATTACTATTGAGATTTCAGTTCTCACCGAGCCTGAAGAGATCAGATCCATTGATGATATTGCGGTCGGCCGCGATGGCCTGATTGTGCGTCGGGGATCGCTGCAGGGCGTGCTGCTCCCGCAGGTCCCCCTTCAATGGGGGTGGAGCAGAGAGGAGTTTCTTGTGAACACCTGTCGCAAAGCGAGCCTTCCCGATGATGCCTGGCGGGAAAAGGGGACCAGAATATATCGCTTTCAGGCTCTCGTCTTCAACGAGCATGAGATGCAATAATGTTCTTTTTCTCCCGACTGCCTTCACAAGGGAAAGATGAGATGAGGATATCATCATGAAAGACAGCGCACAGTTAAACCGGAGAGCCTTTCTCAAGAGGAGCGGGAAGACGTTCTGTACGCTCACCCTGGGGAATCTCATCCTGCCGTCCTGTGGCCAGGAATCATTCTTCTCT
Organism: uncultured Leptospirales bacterium; assembly: GCA_964652955.1. Taxonomy (GTDB): domain Bacteria; phylum Spirochaetota; class UBA4802; order UBA4802; family JAKQUI01; genus CAZZCF01. The sequence continues at coordinate 5,240 of CAZZCF010000053.1, read as the reverse complement.
TTTGCCAATGACGATTATTATATCAAACCGGCCAGACACTGGACAAAGCTCGGCGATAAGGTTCAGTGTACCCTCTGCCCCAACATGTGCATTCTCGATGAGGGCGAGAGCGGTATCTGCAAGGTACGTAAGAATATTCGGGGGAAACTCTATACAACCGTCTTTTCCAGAATCGCAGCCATGCATGTCGATCCTGTTGAAAAGAAGCCGTTATTTCACTTTCTTCCGGGATCGCTGGCACTCTCCATCGCAACTGCCGGATGCAACCTCTCCTGCAAATTCTGCCAGAACTGGCAGCTCTCACAGTCATATCCGGATGACCTGGACGCCCGACAGATTCCTCCTGCAGAGCTCAGCACGAAAGCGATATCATCAAGCTCAAAAGTGATCGCCTACACCTACAATGAGCCGACGGTACAGTACGAGTATATCATTGCATCATCACAGATCGCCCGGGAACGGGGAATCAAACCGGTGATAATCTCCAACGGATACATCAAGGAGCGGGCCAGCAGAGAGCTCTGCGAGAACGTCGACGGGATCAAGATCGATCTGAAAGCCTTCACCGAAAAGTTCTACCGCGACATCTGCGGTGGTGATCTCAAGAGCGTTCTGAACAATCTCGAAGTTGTACACGCGTCGGGGAAATGGCTCGAGATTGTCGTGCTGGTTATACCCACTCTGAACGATTCTGCAGCCGAGATACGAAAAATGGCCCGATGGGTACGGACCAATCTGTCAGCAGACGTCCCCATGCACTTCACCCGTTTTCACTCCATGTATCTCATTCGCAATCTCCCCCCCACCCCCGTGCAAACACTCGAGCGATGCAGAACCATTGCACGGGATGAAGGAATACGATACTCCTATGTCGGCAATGTGCCGGGCCATAAGTGGGAGAATACCTACTGCCATAACTGCAATAAGCTCCTTATCAAACGGAGCGGTTTCTTCCACATCGAGAACTACTTGCAAAATGGCCGATGCCCCTCATGCAAAACCAGCATCCCGGGCATATGGAGTTGAAGATATTTCGCAGCCCCAGAGGCGTGATTCCAGGACATCGCCTGTGCGGTCTGACGGTGAATCGATCATTCAGGACAGATATCAGTCTATGGTTTTTTTAAAGCCCCTCACCAGAAGAAACCTCCTCCTTATCGCCTTTGCAATGGGATTCTCCTCCGCGCTTGCCCAGGTTCTGCTCATACGCGAGCTTCTCACCATCTTCAGGGGAAATGAATTTATCATCGGTATTATCTTTGCGGCCTGGTTTCTCGGAATATTTCTGGGTGCCATTCTGAACCCTCACGCGATAACGGAAATTCTCGAAAGGAGGGTACGGACGAGCCTCATCTGCCTCCCCCTCGTTCTCATGCTCTCACTCTATATCACCCACTTCCTGCCCCTGCTCATTCCGCGAACCATCGGAACATTTTATTCTATCGGCACGGAGCTGCTCCTCTCGCTCCTCCTCACCCTGCCGATCAGCTTTCTGATCGGATTCTTCTTCCCCCCCCTTGTTTCGCTCACCGCCGGAGAAGACCGGGAGCGTTCCGGCGGTAATATCTACTTTATTGAATCTCTCGGAGCATTCACCGGCGGGGTGCTCTTCTCCTTTCTCCTGATCGATTACTTCAATCCGCTGCAGATCGTATCACTTCTTCTGATTATCGCACTCCTGCTGATGGGGCTCCAGTCGCGAGGTATGCTCATCGCACTCCTCACCCTCCCGCTCCTCCTCCTGACATTCTCCGGCACGGTGGAAAAAAACCTCTTCGAGCAGCTGTGGAACCGAACTCATGCCGGAAAACTGATCGCCTATGAGAGGACAAAATACCAGACGGTTTACCTCGAATCAATCGACGGGCAGATCAATGTATACGGCGATGGGATCTTCTATTACACGCTGCCGGACCGGTACAGCGCCCGCTCGATCTTTCATCTCGTGCAGAGTGTGAGGAGAGAGGAACACAAAAAAATACTCCTTCTGGGAACCGGCCCCGGCTCAATCCCGTATAACTTGCAGAAAACCGATATTGCCGAAATTCACTACTTTGAGATCGATCCCGATCTCTGGCGGATTGTCCAACCATATCAGAAATCGTTCTATCGGCGAGGCGAAGAGCGGGCAAAAATGAAAGTCATCAATCAGGACCTCCGCCACTTTTTACAGGAGCAACCGGAAACCTATGACATCATGATATGTTTTCCGCCAGAGCCGGAAAATATCATGCTCAATCGATTCTACACCAGGGAGTTCTATGCGCTGTGCAGAGAGCATATCAGACCGCGGGGCATCATCATCACCTCCCTGCACGGATTCTCCAACTACCTCTCCAGGGATCTGAAGAGATTTATGGCCTCAATCTACAAGAGCTTTCGAAGTGAATTTCCGCATCATCTGAAAACCTCCGGAGAGACGATGTACCTTATCGGCGCCGTTGAGCCGGATGTGCTGCCGGAAAGCGTGGAGCAGCTCATCGATACCTACCGGACGAAATACAGCACGCTGCCGGGCGCTGCTCTTGAAGGGGAGATAACAGAAAACTTCTCTCCCGATGAGCTGAAAATGCTCTTTGAGAAAACGCAGCTCGAGTACTTTGATCGTGCCGTCATACCCCTCATTCCCGGGACAGAAGAAAACCTTGACCTCAAACCGCGCGGCTACTGGAATCAGATACTCCTCTCGGCCTTTCAGGAGCAATCAACGCTCTATACGCTCTTGCGGGAATTCACCTTCTTCCCGGGCCTCTCGCTCATCATCACGCTCCTGATACTTGTCATCATACAGCGGCGGCACGGCATACGCCAGCTCAGCAACGGCATCATCATCTATTTCATCGGCTTCATCAGCATCTCAACGATGATTCTCATGATCATACTCTATCAGAATTTCACCGGGATTGTCTACTATCGGATCTCCCTCATCAATGCACTCTTCATGCTCGGACTTACCGGAGGGAGCTTCGCCTTCAACCGGATACGGAGGAAGTCACTCCCCCTCCTCTTCCTGATGCTCGCCATATCCCTTGCAGCGATATACCTCTACACCCAAATGCGAAACGAGGCGATCTTCTGGATACTCATATTCAGTTTCTCATTCTTCTGCGGTTCCGTATTCCCAACACTCTTCACCGGCATGGGAGAGGGGGATTTCCACATCAATGCTTCGGTGCTCGATTCGATGGATCACTTCGGATCAATAATCGGTTCCCTCCTGTCGGTGCTGTTCCTCCTGCCGCTCACAGGAATTCTCGGAACGCTCTTTACGAACATGACGATTGCACTCATCACGGCCGTCGCGCTCCTTCTCGCGAGGAAACACCGATGATCTTAGGAAATACAATATTGAACAAAAAATTGAAAAAACATGTGGGTGAAATAACAATTCGACCGGTATAGTTCTTGATCACAGAGACGCCCGATTGTAAAAAGAGGCAGAGTGCACGGGGGCAGCCCCGAAGCGCTTTTGATTCATTTCCACATTATTGTAGGTGAACCAGGTGAACAGCGAGATTGATGATATCATAAAGAAGGCGAGAGAGCTCGCGCAGCTCGTGAAGCGGCACTCGGCTACCGTCCGCTACCGGGAGGATCTCAAACGCCTGAGAGGTGACGAACAGTCGCTGCAGCTCTATTCCAAGCTGGTTCAGATGGGAAAGGAGATCACTGAAAGGGCATCCCGCGGCGAAGATGTCGCGATGGAGGATTCGGAACAAAACCGCGTCATCAGGGATGAACTCGAGAACAACGAACCGATAAAATCCTTCATCCGCTCACAGCGTGCCTATCTGGAGCTCATACAGAAGGTAACCGACAGAATTAGAAATCCGAAAAGGGATTGAGCAAAACATCATGAAAGCAATCCAGTTTTACAACAGGAATCTCTCGATATGGGTAGTGCTCTTTGCGATAGTCGCCTTCTTCTTCCCCAATCCATTTCTACTCGTAAAATCGTCTATCAATATCTTCTTCGCCATTACCATGTTCGGCATCGGACTGGTTATCACCGAAACCGATTACCGCAATATAATAAAAAACCCGAAGATAGTGCTTTTCGGAAACCTGTGTCAGTTTACCATCATGCCGATCCTTGCCCTTATTACCTCAACGATTTTCAACCTGCCCAGGGAGGTAACCGTTGGACTTATCCTCACCGGTTCGGCACCGGGTGCCATGACGAGCAATGTCATCTCCTATCTTTCGGAGGGTGATGTTGCCTTTTCGGTTTCAATGACCGCTCTGGCAACGCTGATCTGCCCGGTGCTCACGCCACTGTTGACCCTCCTCCTGGCGGGGAAAATGGTGCCCGTCCCCTTCTGGCAGATGTTCTTCACGATACTGTACACGGTGGTGGTGCCGCTGCTGGCAGGATTCCTGGTGAGAAGAACTTTTCCGAAACTCATCGTCAAAATCGGTGATATTCCCCCGGCCATATCTGTCACGGCGATTATAATAATCTGCGCCTATGTGGTGGCTGCGAATAATGAGGACATCGGAAAGGCAACAGCACTTGTCTTACTGGCAGTTATCGCACACAATCTCATGGGTATGCTGCTGGGATTTCTCGCCGGAGGGATTGCCAAATTCACCTTCAGGCGGAAGAAGACTCTCTCCATCGAGATAGGTATGCAAAATGCGGGGCTCGGAGTTATCCTTGCTCTTCAACACTTTTCGAAAGAGGTTGCCATCCCCGCCGCACTGTTTACCATATGGTGTATTATCTCCGCCTCTCTGCTGGTCGGTTTCTGGAAATTCCTCGAACGAAAGGCACCGGAGAACACCGATCAGTAAGTCATCTCCGCTCCCTGCAGTTTTCAACCGGACAGGCCGAGCAGTTATCACAGCTCCTCCCCGGAGAAAACCCCCTCCGTATCTTCAATACGATGTAGAGGAGGGCGATAATAACAATAGCGAGAACGGCAATTTCCTGCATACTCACACCTCTTCGTCGGCTGATCGAGAAAACTTGAACATAATGAATCAGAACAGCGATACATGTAATGCGGAAAGACGCCACTCCATATCCTCTCTGGCCGGAAGAGGGGTTCAGGCCGCAATAGCCATGGTACTCCCTTTACCGCTCACCCGGAGACACCTGTCCGCGGTTATCGTACATTAATAGTATTAATGCACGGTAGAGCAGATTTCAATAATTTATCATACCCTTCTGCCAAAATGATACAGGCAGGTCGATGTTCAGCGCTATCACGGCAATTACGAAAAAGAGCGGAGAAGCG
>CAZZCF010000052.1:0-25935 GCA_964652955.1 uncultured Leptospirales bacterium | reverse complement strand
GGCATTGATCTCTCGTATCACCTCATCATCTCGAACAGCCCGATACTTCATGAGATACCGATTATCACTCTTTCTGCTATCGTGATCGATGTACATGGTAAGCCGCTTCCCGACATGGCCTTCAATGTGAAGCTGAAGCTCCTGTTCGGGGTAAAAGCCGGACGGTATTATGCGGGAAACCGGTTTATCCTGGTCATAGAGCTTGTATTTGTTTTTCGTAAACTTCGATTTTCCATATTTGAGATTGAGATTCATTGAGCCGTATGAGTTAATATCAACGTCTTCCTCTTCCTGAATGAAAAAAGTTCCTCGATTTATATCTTCAATGATCAACTTATACCGCTGTGCAATGATGTACCGCTCCCAGTCACCATCGACATAGTGAAAGCGCTCCTCGGGGGCTACGTCTTCAAAGAATTTCGGCTCACGGGGGGCGATAACCCGTGATTCCTCTTTTCTGGAATGCTTCTCAACATAATCCAGAAGACTCCCGCGAAAGGTTTCACGACTATACTCGCGGGAAAGCGACACCGATAGAGAGCAGATCGCACTCAGTGCAATAGCAGCTCTTACATATCGTAAAATTCCTTGTGTACGCTGGACGGACTTCATAAACCATCACGTCAATCAGGCAAGGTCTCATGCATACATGAACCGCATCCCGTGAATTCTCACGGGATGCGGTTCGATGCCAGAGAAGATCATGCTAAAAAAAAATGTATAATTCAAGCTATTTTAAAAAAGAATCCGAAACAAATACATGAAGTTTTTGTCTCTCCCCTTTTAAAAAATTGCTTGAAATATTGAATTTCTCTTTGAATATTCACCCTCTTCTCGCATTAAATGAGAAAAATTGCTCCCGTGCCAGAGTACGTGTATATTTACTCTAATGATACTATATATACGAATCGCCCCATTATCGGGAGAAATAATTTACACTGAGAAAGCTTTCTCTTCTCGGTACTGAAGCGATTTGTTCATTGCATATGAAAAAACAGAATAAAACAGTAACCGTCTACGACACCACCCTTCGAGATGGCTCACAGACGGTCGGTATATCCTTCTCGCTCAACGACAAAATACGCATCGCTCAAGAGCTTGACAAACTCAAAATCGACTACATTGAGGGGGGATGGCCCGGTTCGAATCCGAAAGACGATCTTTTCTTCAAAGAAATAAAAAAGGTCCAGCTCAATCACTCTAAAATTGTCGCCTTCGGTTCAACGATACGAGCGGACAAACCCGCCGCTGAGGATGTCATGCTGCAGGCACTTATCGATTCGGGAGTGGAAACTGTTACCATTGTCGCGAAAACATGGGATTTCCAGGTTACCAGGGCGCTGAATATCGATCTCAAAAAGAATCTCGAAATCATTCAGAATACCATTTCCTCCCTGAAGGACAGAGGGCTCACTGTTCTCCTCGACGCAGAACACTTCTTTGATGGATTTAAAGCAAACCCACAGTATACGCTTGAAACAATTGGAGAAGCAGCGCGTTCGGGAGCCGACATGGTTGTCGCCTGCGATACCAATGGAGGAGCCATGCCCGGCGAGGTCGATGAGATAATACGGAAAACCGTTCATGTGCTCGACATTCCTCTCGGCGTTCACTTTCACAATGATGCCGGCGTCGCCGTAGCAAATACTGTTATCGCTGTCCAGGCAGGTGCTCAATCTGTTCAGGGAACCATCAACGGCTATGGGGAAAGATGCGGCAACTGCGATCTGACAACACTTATACCCAATCTCGTGCTGAAAATGGGATATCAGTGTAATGCCGCAGACTCACTCATTCATCTTACCGAAGCAAGCAGGTTCGTCAGCGAAACAGCAAACCTGGCGCATAATGATCGGGCGCCCTATGTCGGTGCCAATTCCTTCGCACATAAGGGCGGCATCCATGTCTCAGCACTGAGCAAGGATACCAGAACATACGAGCATATTGATCCTGAACTCGTCGGCAACCGGCGGAAGGTTCTGATCTCCGAGCTTTCAGGAAAGAGCGCTGTAACCTACAAGGCAAAAGAACTCGGTATTGACATCACCAGAGACGGTTCACTGCCCGAAAAAATTCTCAAGAAGATCAAATGTCTGGAAGACAAGGGATATCAGTTCGAAGCAGCCGAGGGCTCCTTCGAACTTCTCATCAGAGGAGCGACGGGAGAGTACATACCTTTTTTCGATCTCAAGGGATTCAGGGTTATAACAGAAAAGAATGAAGCTGGCGAAATTATTTGCGAAGCAACGATAAAAGTAGAAGTTGACGGCACGATTGAGCATACTGCCGCGAATGGGAACGGTCCGGTAGCTGCGCTCGATAATGCGCTTCGGAAATCACTCGAAAAATTTTACCCGGAACTCAAAGACCTCTACCTGACCGACTATAAAGTACGGGTGCTCAATGAGAAAGCGGGTACCGGTGCGGTAGTACGAGTCCTTATCGATCAGAAACGGCATACCGAACACTGGGGCACCGTCGGCGTCTCTGAAAATATCATTGAGGCCTCATGGCATGCACTGGTCGATGGCATTGAGTATATGTTATTTAAAAATAAAATGAAATGATAGACCCGGCAATGCGCATCAGGCACCTGTTTGAAGGCCCGAGATACTCCGAAACTATCGAGATTATCGCGGGAACCCGATCACACCGCCGAACATCTTCAGGAGAGAGACGCAATGGATAAGAGGCCAATCGGCATATTCGACTCGGGTGTTGGCGGCCTGACTGTCTGTAAGGCAATCGAAGAGATTCTGCCGCATGAACATATTATATACTTCGGCGACACTGCACGATTCCCGTACGGTACACGATCACATGAAACGGTAATACGATACTCACGGGAAATTACAGATTATCTTACAAGCAGAAACACCAAGATGATAGTCATCGCCTGCAATACTGCTTCTGCTGTTGCCCTCGAAACGCTCAAGCGTGAAAACAGCATACCTGTCATCGGCGTCATCGAAGCCGGTGCACGAGCCGCCTGTTCTCGCCGTAGAGGAGATATCATCGGGGTTATCGGCACGAGAGCTACTATTAACAGCGAGTCCTACGTCAAAGCGATTAAAAAGATCAATTCCGCCATCAAAGTTATTCAGCAGCAAGCAACGATTTTCGTCTCTCTCACCGAGGAGGGGTGGGTTGATGATCAGATCACACAAATGGTTGCTAAAAAATACCTTCAGCACCTCTACGATGCAGATGTCCGCACGCTCATACTCGGTTGTACCCATTTCCCCCTCCTCAAAAAGACGATTAACAGCGTCTATCCCGACCTGGATTTAATCGACACCGGTGTAGAAATTGCCTATGAGGTCGAAGCGATACTGAAAGAAAAAAATCTTGAAAATAGTGACGGCAGCAGAAATATTGAATTATATGCTTCAGATATATCTGAAACCTTGCAGCGGCTTAAAGAAGTGTTCTTCGGCAACAATAGCACGAACATACAAAAGCTCATTATAGACAGCAAAATATAACGGAAACGATCAAAGGATTCTCCATGAGAAGGATAACGACATTTACTCTCATATTTCTCATGCTCTATTCATCAATATATGCATGGGAGCTCTACGACAGGGTGATCGCGGTTGTCAATGATACGCCTATTATTGAAAGCGAGGCGATACTGAAATTCAATCACCTGAAAAAAATAAAGAGGATTCCCAGGAGCAAATACGATTATGAGATGAGCAGACTTATCGACAAACTCATCGAAGATGCGCTGGTCCTCCAGAAAGCGGAGCAAGAATCGATAATCGTCAGTGATGCAAAGGTTGATAATCAAATTGAAACAATCATGGAGCGACTCAATATCAGTGACCTCGACGATTTCAAAAAGAGAATCGAAAGAAAGGAGAAGATCTCATTCAAGGAATACAAGGAGGAGCTGAAAATCTCACTCTATCGCGAGCAGGTCATTTCAATAGCAATCGGTGTTTCCCCTCCAACCGAAAAGGAGGCACGTGCATGGTACAACAAGAATAAAAGCAAAGTCGGTTATCAGGTCAATATCAAGCATATACTCATAAGACCGCGAAACAGATCATTTGCCGAAGAAAAAAGAGTTAATAACATGATAAAAGATCTCCGCCGACGGGTAATGGCCGGTGAATCCTTCGAATCCCTTGCAAGAAAATACTCTCAGGATCCCAGTTCGGCTGCAAAGGGTGGAGATCTCGGCTGGGTGATTCTTGGCGAGCTCGATCCCTACTTCGCTGCTCAGGTTTTCAGGTTGCAAAGAAGAGGTCAGATATCACCGGTCATCAAGTCCCGCGTCGGGTATCATATCGTGAAATTTCTCGGAAAGAGAGTTACAACCTTCGAGGATATAAGCGGCAGGATTATGCATCTTCTCTATCAGATGAAAACAGCCGAGCAGTTTAAAAAATGGGTCTCAAAGAAAAAACAGAATTCCGATATAAAAATATATATGGAAAACTATGTCAGGGGATAGGAGGTTTTCTTGAAAATTGATGTGCTCCTCTTCGCCGATGTCGATATATCCGATCGCGACCTCTCCTTCAACGACAGGTATATCCCCGAACTCCTCGCAAAACGATTAAGCCAGATTGAGGCGATTGGCGATTGTTACTATGGTCTTCCGGCGTCTTACAGGGGAAATCTTGAGGGGAAAGACATCTTCAGAATAAATAATGCAGATGATAGCTCATTCTGGAAGAGTATTTTCCAGAAATGCGGTTCCGATCATATCGTTAAAATATACATTGATGCACCGTTTCTCGATCCCACTATTATTGCGGCGATGATAGATGTTCACGTGAAGTATCTCGCTGAATATACCTACTCTGAAAATCTCCCCGCTGGCTTCTCCTGCGAGATATATTCAAAAGAACTTATCGCCAGTCTTCCCGAAACAGAAGAGGAAACGCTCTCACTCACCGATATCATCAGATCAAACATCAATCAATTTGATGTTGAGCTGTTCTATCACGAACCGGATATTCGCGACAAGCGATTGAGCTTCCGCAACAGCACTCCCCGGGACAGGCGAATCATGGAAACAATTTACGCACATCTCGGAAGAGTTCCTGCCTATTCTGAAATAAGCGCTGTTATCGCTTCATCTCCGGAACTCCTTTATGTCGGGCCCTCGTATCTGGAGATCGAGCTAACCGGTCGGTGCGATCTGGACTGCATCTTCTGCTATCGGAAAACGCTGTCATCAATTCACGGCGATATGGAAATCGACCTTTACCGGAAAGTTCTCACTGAAATGAAACAGTTTGAGCTTCCCTACTCCGTCTGCTTTGGCGGATCGGGCGAACCGCTCATGCACAAAAACTTTTACGCCATCATGGAATTAAGCCAGAAAGAGGAGTGCATAGAGACTATCGTCATCGAAACAAACGGACTGTATGCCGATGACAATCTGAGATCCTATCTGAACGGAACTCGCGACAACCGCGTGAAGCTCATCTTCAACATAAACGGTTTCGACGAGGAAACCTATCGCTCCATCCACCGATATGACGGTTTCACGAAGGTGTTCAATAACATACTCGCCCTCCGGGAGGTGTTGAATGATGGCCCCCAACTTCACCTTCAGATAATGAAAATAAACGAGACTGAGAAATTCCTCGATAAATATTACGACTTCTGGGACACCTATGGCATTCCCATAATACTGCAGAAACAGAATACCTATCTCGGAAAGATAGCTGACCGGCGGTACTCCGATCTCTCACCGCTGGAGAGAACTCCCTGCTGGCATCTCCAGAGAGATCTCTATATCCTCTCTGACGGAAGGGTGGGTTTCTGCAAACAGGACATTGACGGGACGTATTCAAAGGGCTCCATCGAAAATGAGAGCCTCATGGACATATGGTCTCGTTCAAAGAGATACTTTCTGAATGATTATCAATCCAACTTCGCAACAAGTCCCGACTGCCAGTCCTGCGATGAGTGGTATACCTTCAACCTCTAGCAGATGTATTCGGTCTCATGGAAATGGGAGCTTCCAGAGAAGAAAGAGTGAAAAGCCACCCAACAGCAACAGCAATTATTCAGGCACGAATGCAATCGGTACGACTGCCGGGTAAATCCATGCGTGAGCTCGCGGGAAAGCCGCTCATCTCTCACGTCATTGAGCGAGCGCTGTGCATGAGGAATATCGACACCGTTGTCCTGGCGACTGCTTCCGGAGAGGAGAATGCACCGCTGGTGAAACTTGCCGAATCGATGAACTGCAAAACCTTCATCGGCTCAGAACATAATGTTCTCGAACGCTATTATTTCGCCTCACAAAAATTCGGAGGCGATTTCATTGTCCGCATTACCGGGGACAACCCCTTTGTGGACATTGCTTATGCTGAGATAATTATCGAGAAAGCCCGTACGGGCAATTACGATCTCTGCTCGGCACTGAATCTCCCCCTCGGTACCGCCGTTGAAGTTATCAGGAATGAGGCACTTGAAAGAGCCTATGAACAGAGTTCTGAACCATATCATTTTGAGCACGTCACTCCCTACATAAAGGAGCATCCTCATCTCTTTTCGATTGAACGGCATCCCGTCAACCTTTCAAATCCTTTTACCAAAATCAGATTAACCGTTGACACTCACGAGGATTATGAGCTGGCACAAATTCTCTATTCCCATCTCTATCACGGCAAACCCTTCTCCATCCACGATATTATCTCATTCCTCATGAAACACCCGGCACTCGTGAAGATAAATTCCGGCATATCGCAGCGACCAATGCATCATTCCGAGAAAGGCCATGTCCCGTAAATCGATAGCAATTATTACCGATTGGGGGGAAGCCATCGGTTCAGGCCACATACAGAGAATGACCGCTCTTTTGTGGTTTCTTATCACGGTCAAACATATCGATGCATACCTGGTGACATCCCGGCTCCCGGCAGGGTTTCCCGAGGAATTAAAACCTCATTCGAAAAGGGAAATTGAGAACTCGCCAGTCCTGATAATCAGAGACATGCGTGATTCAACAAGGGAGGAGATAAAAAAACTGCAAGAGATATGCACGGTTCTGGTTATTGACGATATCGGGGAAGGGAGAGGATGTGCTGATCATGCAATCGATATCATGCCCAATCCCGAATCAAGAACCTTTCAGAAAGACCATGCTCCCTTTATCTACGGATACGAGTTTCTCAGATCACTCGGCACCTTGATAGATGCACCCCCGACGAGAGAAAATACCAGCGAATCATACGATAGAATCATCACCAAGGATATTGACTACGTGCTGTATCCCGGATTCCGTCCATCTGACGAATATACTGAATCACTCATCTCACTCCTGCCGAATGATTCGGTCTTTGCCATTCTCAGCGGGGACCAGTCCTTCCTTCACCGGCATGGACGGCGATATGAAATACCCCGTGATGTCTGTGCCGAAATGCTGATCTCATCAAAAGCGCTCATCTCACATTACGGAATTTTAGTATACGAGGCACACCTCTGCGGCTGCCGTGTCGCCTGCATTAATCCCACACCATACCACTCCAGACTAACAGAACTGGCCAAAGAACGAATTACTGTTGAGAATCTCGGAGAGTACAATTCTCTGAACAGAGACGCAGCTCAGAAAATTATCGCGGCAATGCGTGAGAATCCACTCGGCAATAGAATTTCGGTGAGGCGGATATATGATGAAGTCCTCGAAAATCTTGAGCGTTTCTACAAGACCTTGACTCCGCTTCTCTCTTAAGAGAGTGCTGCATGATACAGCGGCACCGATTGTATCACAGCAACCCGAATGTCATTTGAGAAATTGATTAATTCTCATCAGTGAAACAAAATCATGTTGACGGAAAAATCTGAAAAATCCAAAATCCAGTACCGGTTCAATACTCTGACAATCAAACTCGTTTTACTCAGGAAACAGATCCGACAGCAGTAACAGGATTCGCAAAATAGATAATAACCTTTTATGTCCTCCGGCACTGCCGGATTATGGAGGAACTCTATGAGAAAGCTGGTAATTGCATCAATACTCATAGCAGTGACATCTCTCACTGACTGTCAATCCCGTGAGTTAAAATACACCGGTGTTATAAACAGCGGCAGCTGGATGAGGAACATCAGAGTTCCCTATGAGGTTGATGGGATAAAAAAGCATAATACCATACAGATCTATTTCCCGAAAAATTATTCAAAACAGAAAGGTGCGAGAACGCTCATCGCCCTGCACGGCTATAAGGGGAACCTGCAGCAATGGGAGCAGCATACGTCGATTGAGAGCTATGCTGACACATACCATTTCGTGATTGTCTGCCCCGATATGGGCACAACAATCTATGAGACGAAATACTATCCCGAGACGAAGAATAAGTGGAATGGCATCCCCGGCGGGAAGTGGATAGCCGAGATACTGATACCTTTTCTCAGAGACTATTTCGGCATTGCCACAAATCGATTTATGACAGGCATCTTTGGCAACTCGACAGGCGGGAGAGGAGCAGTTCTCCTCTCTGCCCTGTATCCCGACCTCTTTGGTGCCGCTGCCGGTCTCTCGGGCGATTATGATCCGCTCTCCATGCCGAAAGACAGATTGCTCACCTCTGTTTACGGAACATTCAAGAAATTCAAAGAGCGATGGAGAAATGATGATAATATCATTACAAGAGGTGAAAACCTTGTACGGACACCGGTATTCATCGCACACGGCGAAAAGGATAGAGTTGTTCCCTTTGAACAATCACGAATACTTGCGATACGACTTATACAGCTGCGAAAAAAGGAAGGAGATTTTATTGTTGAATACTATCTCAAAAGATACCGCTTTCACGACTGGGCATTCTGGAGATCCATGACCCCGCTCATAATGTCTTTCTTCAATAAACATCTCAGTGCAGATAAAACTGAGTAAAGCTGAGAGAAATGAACAAGTATCACCGTCTTCGCAAATGTACACTCTCGCGATTAAACGTGCTTTTTGTTCTTGCTTTTTTAAAACCTCCCCGGAGCAATTGCTCTATACCCTTATAAATGCTCCTGACTGAAAGGAGAAGCAATGATCACTGTCGGTGTCGATATCGGCTCCATAACAACTAAATCGGCAGCCATGAAGGATAGAATCCTGCTCGGCTCCAAATTGATATTTACCGGATACAATGCTGAAAAGGCTGGAAATCGTGTTTTCGAAGAGCTCCTGACGGAACTACAGATAGAACCATCGGCGGTGAATAAAATCGTTTCAACCGGATATGGTCGCAACAGCTTGAAAATTGCCGATAAGGCAATAACCGAGATCACCTGTCATGCTGCAGGTGCGCATTATCTCAATCCCGGCATCAGGACCATCATTGACATCGGAGGCCAGGACAGCAAAGCGATTGTCATCGACGTGAACGGCAAGGTGAAGGATTTCGCCATGAACGATAAATGCGCTGCAGGAACCGGAAGATTTCTCGAGGTGATGGCTCGCGCTCTGGAGGTCAATCTCAACGATTTCGGTGCTATATCCCTCGAAGCCGAGAATCCATCCAAGATCAGCAGCATCTGCACCGTTTTTGCCGAATCCGAAGTGATATCTCTCATCTCGAAAGGGGAGCAGAGGACGAATATAATTGCCGGTATCCATGAATCCATTGCATCACGAGTTGCAGCGATGAGTAATCGCATCGGTGTCATAGAACCGGTAATGATGACCGGCGGTGTTGCAAAGAACATCGGCGTTGTGAAAGCCCTCGAAAAGAAGCTCAACGCATCAATCGCGGTATCGGAGAATGCTCAGGTGAACGGTGCTATCGGTGCAGCGTATATCTCTTTTGATCTCTAACCTCTTCTCACAAAAGCTCAACCGCCTAAAAAGGTGATAATGGTATCGGCAACCTGTTCCTTCTCAAAATCGATGGTTATCGTGTGATCACTCCTTTCTAGGAGAACCTTTTCTTTTTTCTCTGAGCCGAGACGTTTGAAGAGATAATCAATCGAATGTTGTGGAATAACCGAATCATTCCGTGACTGAATGAGAAGCACATCGGAGCGAACCTCACCGAGATGCCACATCGCCCCTTTTAACATCCTGAGCAGTTGCCACGACTGTCTGATGGGGATGCCGGTATTATAGCATACATGATGGCTTCGTGCCTCTTCACAACGCACCCCTTTGGTCGGATCAGTTCTCCACAGTATTTTTTTGAAAATACCAATGATCGGTGTCAGATAAATGCTCTTCTCCTTTATGAAGGCAGGAACTGACAGAAGGGCAAGTTTCTTCACCGGGAATTCCCTCGCGAGATTGATGCCCAGGATCCCCCCCATGGACAAACCGACGATGAAAACCTCGCTGCAGTAATCTTTCAGCTCGATATACGCCTCCCGTGCCGAGACATACCAGTCCCGCGCACTGCTGCGCACCATCTCTTCGAGTTTAGTCCCGTGACCGGGATATCTCGGTATGGATATTGAGAATCCCCTTTCAAAAATGCGCTGTCCCAGAAACTTCATTTCAGATGGCGTCCCCGTAAATCCATGAAGGAGCACAACACCCTTTTCAGAGGAATTTATTCTCATCTCCGCCGCAGCATTTTTGAGAAGCCTGGGAACATCTCTCCTTTTCATTTTTTTACCTCACCTGAAATTTCTTTTATTAAATTGTGGTTGCATTTCACCGGCACGTGACAATATGATATTTTCACAGGCTCTGTACAGACATCCATAAAGTATCATATCGGAGTAATCATGAAAAGAGGAATACTCATACTATCTCTCATAATTACTGTTCTCATCAGCAGCTCTGTCTCTCCCAAAAACCGGAAAGCGCCCGGTTTTGCTCTCTTTAACGCACAGGGAAAGCTCGTAACATCAACAAGCCTGAAAAAGAGGGGGAATATCATACTCTCCTTCTGGGCGAGTTATTGCAAGCCCTGCATTCGGGAGATTTCTCAGCTCGCCGAAATAGAGAACAGATACAGAGCAGAAAAGAACGTGCACCTCATTCTAATCAATATCGACAAGGAGGGTAAGGAAAAAGCCCTCCCGATACTTGAGGAGTTCAACATCACCAATGAGTGCCTCATGGACATATACCAACTCACCGCGAAACAGTACATACCAACTCTGATGGTTCCCGCACTCTTTCTTATCGATATATCAGGCAACATCACCTTTCAGGCTATTGGCGAAAAGGGAGATACCTTGGAAAAACTTGAAAAGGCCATACAAAAGCTCAGATAGAGAGAATTCGCTCTTTACTATCGAGAGCGAAAAATGTTATTTCAATTCCACCTTCTCCTCAACACAGTCAACGACTTCACCGATTATCCGGGGTGCTTCACCGAATCCCTTGAGCTGTTCAAGAACAGTCGCTTCATCCCGCTGAACAACCAGTATCAACCCGATTCCCATATTGAACGTTGTGAACATCTCCCGCTCATCTATTTTCCCTTCAGCCTGTATAAAATGAAATATCGGTGGTACTTCAAAGCTCTTTCGATTAATTCGCACGGCTGTTCCCTCGGGGAGGATTCGCGGTATATTCTCGTAGAACCCGCCACCGGTAATATGGACTACCCCCTTTATCAGGACCCCTTCTTTAAGCGCATGGAGCAGTGCACGTGTATATATTCTCGTCGGAACGAGAAGAGCTTCTCCCAGTGTGGTTCCGAGTTCATTAATGGTTTGCTCAACACGATACTTCTTCAGATCGAAGAGGAGCTTTCTCACCAATGAAAAACCGTTCGAATGTATTCCCGATGAAGGAAGCCCGATAAGCAGATCGCCCCGGGTGATAGCACTTCCATTGATGATACGCTCCCTCTCGACAACCCCAACGGAAAAACCCGCTATATCATAATCGTCGGGAGCCATCACATTGGGATGCTCTGCTGTTTCTCCTCCAATGAGACTGCACCCCGATCTTCTGCACCCCTCAGCAATGCCAGTAACAACATCGACGAGAACATTCTCGTTCAAGCGCCCGCAGGCAATATAATCGAGGAAAAAGAGCGGCATGGCACCGGAAGTAATGATGTCATTGACACACATGGCGACAGCATCGATGCCAATTGTATCGTGCTTCCCCATCATCTGAGCAATCTTTAGTTTTGTTCCAACACCATCCGTTGCAGAGACGAGAACGGGATCTTTCATTTCCGGAAAAGCAGCGGAAAAGAGCGCACTGAAGCCGCCGATATCCGTTATAACCCTTTCGCTAAAGGTTGATGATACTATTGAGGCTATCCTGCGGACAAAGCTATTGCCCTTCTCGATATCAACTCCGGAATCTCTGTAGGTTATACCCATGGAAGCTCCTGATAGTTTATTCACTGCGTATCACTGCATACTAAAAATCTGTTTTTTTCAAGAAAATAATTTACAATTATTATTAAGGGTATACCCTTTATGAAGCAACATCTCCGGGTGAGGCATGCCATGTCACTATCAGATGAAGAGATTGAGCTGCTTATAGCGAAACTGAGAAGCAAATACGCTTCGTATGCTGAAAAATACAGTAAAAAATGGTTTAATCCCCACCTCTTTGAGGAGCGGCTTCAGATGGCGCTCCGGAACAGGATGAACCTTGAAGGGTTCATCCTTGCCGAGATAAAAAATTTCGAAGAGATTCGGAAAAAATACGACAAGAAGAAAAAGGAGAGACCATTTTCTGAGAAAATTGACAAAATAATGGAGGAACACACCGCACATATCAAAAAGTATCCTCCTCTTTATTTTCATCCGTCCGCCGGTTTCGAGATATCACATTTCTACGGAGCCCTCTCGCTCTTCACCAGAACCTTTTTCCCCATCCTGTGGCTTGTCATAACGGATCAGGACAAGCGCAAGAAGCTCCATCAATTTGATACTGCGCTCTCGGAACTCTCCGTACCGAGAGGCGATAAGCCGCCCGGCAGGATTGAGGATCACATGCTCATACTCTCGCGACGGGATGCTCGTGAACTGGATATCGAGAGGGACAAGAATAATTACCTGAAAGAATCAGCATTCATCCTACACGAGATAATACATTTCTGTGATGAGCTCCTCCACACCAAAAACGATGAATGGGGAACCCCTCTTCGTTTTGACAAACTCTCTATTCAGGGTGAACACAAAAAAGAGATCATTAAACTCTTTACCAACCTAACCGGATACGGCGCAATCATGACAACCATGCATCAGGCGCAGGCAATCATTGACGATTTCAGGCTTGATGCCTTTAAGCGGAAATAGTCTTCGAGGAGGACACCCGCTTTTTCTCATAGAAAACCCATGCCATCTCGGCACCGAAGACGAAAAGAAAACAGGTATACCATATCCAGATCATCAGAATGGCAATAGCGGAAAGGGAACCGAAGATCGAGGTATAATCATTAATTTCCGTAATATAGAAAGAAAAAATCATTTTGACGATTTCATAACTCAATGAGGCAAAGAGGGCACCCTTGATCATCGAGACATTATCTATCTTCTTGGGCGGGACAAACCGATACAGTATACTGATGAGAAGTGTGTTGATGATGAGAGTCGCTACGGATGAGAGAATCAGCGGGAATTCCACCAGACTGAGAAACTTGTTCCTCAAACCAACGATATCTTTTAAATACGTACCGATGTATTCTGCAACGCTACTGTGTTTTATCGTAATGAAAAAATTCGAGAAGAGCGTTAAAAAAATTACCGTCAAACTAATTCCAATGATAATGATAAAATGACGTATCTTCGCTTTCCAGTATCTCCTGCTTTTGTCAATCCTGAACGCAATTTCCAGCGCCCGTTCGACAATGTCAAAAACAAGACTCCCCCACCAGAAGAGAAAGGGAATCCAGACAAATGCCAGGTATCTCTTCTTATAGACAATCCGGTCAAGGGTTGACAGAAAATCGTCAATCTTAATTGAGGGGAGCTGATTTTTAATCTGAATTACATAGAGACTGGTGGCAAAATCGCTCGATTCAAAAAAGTAGCTCATTCCCGAAATGATAACAAGGGAAAGGGGTATGAAGGAGATGAGGAGGAAAAATGCGAGTGCGCAGGTTGAAAGCTCCCCGTCATGAACCTTAAAGGATCTGAATGCCTTCGGCAAATCTCTAAAGAAAAATTCCGAAATCGGGGAAAATAATCCTCCCACGAGATTCCGTATTCGGATAAAAAATCTCCTCACTATTCCGACCATTCAATTTATTATCTGTGCTCATGCAGATGAACAGTCCTCCGCTCATGTATCTGCTCAGAAAACCCGTTCAGCCGTGAAGGGAGAAATCATTCCCCGATTATGAGTTAATCATCGCCCCCGCCGAGCAATCCCGCTCGTAAAAGAAAATACAACAAGGTAACAATTGAAGATGCGGCTGCTGCAACATATGTCATGGCGGCAGCCGAGAGTACCTTTTTAACGCCGGTTATCTCATTTGAGCTTAATATATTATACGAGACGAGAATCTCCTTCGCTCGTGTAGAAGCGTTGAACTCAACAGGGAGCGTTATCATCTGAAAGACAACAACGAGACTGAAAAGCAGTATCCCGACCTTTACCAGACCCAGTGACCCGATAATGAATCCTGCAAAAATGACGATCCATGAAAGATTCGATCCGATGGATGCAGTGGGTGCTATCATATTTCGTAAAACGAGAGGTGTATACTCCTTTGCATGCTGAATAGCATGACCGGTTTCATGTGCAGCGACGCCTATCGAAGAGATAGAATTGTTCCGATATACTTCTGGAGAGAGCCGAACAACCTTCTTCCTCGGATCATAATGATCGGACAGAAATCCACTCGTTTCAACAACCGGTATGTGACCCAAACCGCTTCTCCTGAGGATAAGCTCCGCAACCTGAGCACCGGTCATGCCAGATCGTGAAGCAACTCTCGAGTACTTGCGATACGCACTCTTTACCCTGAGCGAGGCAAACAGAGATAAGAGCAATACCGGAGCCATCATCACCCAGTAGATGGGATCAATTGCCAAAAACATCTCATTCCTCCATAAAATGGAAATACTGAAACAAATATATCTACCCACTCTGTTTCTTTTCAAGAAAAATATTGCTCTTGTAATCCCATGGTAGAGAAATCGAGCGGTATCATAAACTGAGCGACAATTAGATTTGACAATTACCCATCGCTTTCTTATTATTGCATTGAAAATATTCCTTCGGAAGAGTACATGAAAAAGTTTCTGATAGCCTGTAGCGCCCTTTTGCTCACCACCTGTAGTTCAATAAGTTTCATCAGTGACAAAAGCGAAGAATATGAGAGTGAAACAGCCCCGGACTGGAAGCTCTACAGCAGGGCGCTTCACTACAAATCAATTAAAGAGTATCCAAAAGCAATTCGCACCCTCCTCAATGCGGTCAGCTCGGGGAGAGAGCTTCACCGGGTGTATTATCAACTATCGGAGTGTTATTACTATCTCTACGATTATAATACATCAATTAATTTCGCTAAAATGTCGATTGAGCGGGATCGCACGTTTATACCACCCTACCTGCTGATTCATAAAATATATCGCAATCTGAAAAACCATACTAAATCAGCGGCCATTTTAGAAAAATTACTGAAGGAAAGGCCCGATCTGGTATCCGTTCATTTCAAACTCGGTGCCTACTATTACTCGCAGGTCAAAAATTTCGACAAGGCATGTACATATTTCAATACTATTCTGCAAATTTCACAGCAACAGAGCGTTGCAAATTACTATAAGGAATATGCAAACTACTATCTCGGCTATATCTCCTACCACAAGAATGACTATAACCGCTCAATTGAATATTTTAAACAAACTGTTGAAATAAATCCAGACAACTATCCCACCCATTATATACTGGCATCTCTGTTAATGCATCTCTACCGGACAGATGAAGCGAAACTATACATTGAACGTTACCTGACGAAATATCCCAACGACCATAAAATGCATTCATTCATCGGAAGAATTCTCTACCTGGAGAACAATTCAATTGCGGTGAACCATCTCAGCAAGGCAATGCGCTCGAAAACTATCGATGGTATTATTGCACGCTCCCTTTATCTGGAACTACTTAAAAGAGATAAGAACGCCGAAAGGTATCTTACAACCATAGTGAAGAAACAGCCTCGATTCATCTCGCCGCATATCGCCCTTGCTCGAGTTTCATTGAGAAAGGGCGACAAGCAGAATGCCTTCAGCGAATTCCTGACTGCCAGCCTTCTCCTCTACAAGGTCAAACTCTATAATCAGGCACGGGAAAACCTGATCCGAACCCTATCAATAAAAGACAAGGTTCCCGAGGTGTACTTCTATCTCGGCAAGATTTACGAAGAAACCGACAACCTCGCGTTAGCCATTGTACAGTACAAAAAAACCTATGAGCTCAAACCTCGAAATGAGTTGCTTATCCATCTCGGATACCTTTACAGCCTCAGGAAAAATTACGGGAAGGCGATCACATACCTCAATCAGGCGATTAATAAGGAACCGGAAAACCCCAAAACTTACTTCATAAAGGGAATCGTTTACTCAAAGAATGAAAATTACCCACAAGCGGAGAAGTATATTAAAAAAGCCATCACTATCGAAGAAAATGATACCTTTTACTTCTATCTCGCCACCGTTCAGGAAAAGCACAAAAAACTTCCTGATGCAATCAATTCTCTGAAAAAGGCAATTCAATTCAATTCCCAGAATGCAAGAGCATATAACTATCTCGGCTATCTTTACGCTGATAATAATATGAACATCGGTGAATCAATCGCCCTGATAAAAAAAGCGCTCACCATCGATCCGCTGAACGGTGCATATCTTGATTCTCTGGGGTGGGCATACTACCGTCAGGGCAAGTATAAACTGGCACTGAAAAAACTTCTGGAAGCAGAGAAGCAGTTCAACAAAGACAATTCACCAGATCCGATTGTCTATGACCACATCGCCGAAACGTATAAAGAGATAGGCAATCAACATAAAGCAATAGAATACTGGAAAAAATCGCTCCAGATCAAAAAGGATCCCGAAATACAGAAGAAACTGATGAAGCATAAAAAGATCTTAAGGGGAAATAAGGAGTGAACATATTGGCGACAGTAAATCGACTCTATCTCATCATCATAACAATCACCCTCTTCACCTCAATGTGCGGGAAGGAGATAATCAAAGAGGAACAGACACTCGAGAAGTCTGAGCGGGAGAAGGTATATACACTTCTCAAGAGACTACAGGAGATTAATGAGCATTCGCCGAATTCATTTAAAGCGCATTTCATCATCGAGGGGATGCTGAACAACAAGAAACGGTTCAAATCAATCGGGAATGCAGTCTATAATAAAACACCGACGAAGATGAAAATTACTTTTATCGATTTTGTTTTTAAAAGCCCGATTGCTATTATTGTCCAGGATGGTACCACACTGAAATTCTATTTCCCCGCAGAAAAAAAACTTCTTATAGACAACATCAATACCATCAATCTTAAGAATTACCTTGATCTCGATCTCGAATTTACCCTCCTCTATCGCTTCATCACCGGGGCAATTCCCGTGATTGAAAACTATCAGATTCGTGAAGGGCTTATCGCCAGGGCGAAAGAGAAAAAGGATGATGAGGTTTACATCATCCTCGAAAACGATAGATACTTCGAGACGATTTCATTTAAAAAAGATATCCCCAACAAGGTGCTCCTTATCAACAAAACGTCAAAGGAGAAATCCGAATTTTATCTGGAAAAGCCGTGCTGCAAAGATAACAGACTGCTCTATAAATCAATTAAATTCGTTTCGACGACGAGCGGGCATCGGATAATTATAAGAATGAACAGCTGGAAAGACAATGTAAAAGTATCACCGCAGAGCATATTCCGGCTCAGAGTACCGCGGGGAACAAAAGTGATACAGGCTCACTGAAATGAAACGCACATCAGCGAATGGCAGGATAGTATACACATCTTTCGTAGACTGCAATCATCTTTTCTACCGCACCCTGCCAGTTGAAGCGCTCCTCTATCCGTTTCAGACCCGCCGCACCAAGCGCGTGTAGCAGTTTCGGCTTGTCGAGGAGCCCTCGAATGGCCTCGGCAAGTGCATATTCATCGCGTGCAGGAACAACGATTCCCGCATCACCAACCACCTCGGGAAGCGCACCTCCGTTGCTTGCGATCACAGGAATACCGCACGCCATCGCCTCCGCAGCAGGAAAGCCAAATCCCTCATAGGTTGAGGGTACCAGTGCAATCTCCGATTCATTATACTGTTTCACGAGCTCCGCTGTATCCACCTTGCCGGTAAAGAGAACCCTTTTCTCAAGGCCGAGATTTCGAATCATTCTGTCTGTTGCTCGACGATGAGGTGATCCGCCATCGACAATCGTCAGGTGCACAGAATTGTCCAACCACTGCATTGCTTTGAGGAGATACGGGAATCCCTTCTTGCCATCTTCAACATTTCCGACAAAGATGATTTTCCCCTTTATCTTTTTCACCCGAGCGAGCGGCTTAAAAATACGCCGGTCAAGACCATTGTATATCACCGTCTGCCGCTCAAGCGGAACTCCGAATGATTTATGAATCCTCATCTTCGAGTCCTCGGAGACGGTAATGATATGGTCGAGCCGTTTTGATACAATCTTCTGCATGAGAATGGGGTAAAACATTGTCGCTCGCATCTTATTAACGAATGAAGTTGCCCGCTCAAGAACATTCTCCAGATCAATGGTCAATGGATGATGTATGGTGGCAATGACAGGAACACCGAGGCTCTTCATGAGAAGCAATCCATAACCGAGACACTGATTATCATGAATGATATCAAAGTTCTTTTTGCTCATCAGCTCTCTCAATTTCAGATATGCACGATAACTGAACGAACTGATCTCGGGGAAAGCCCCCAGTCTGCTATTACAGTATTCATAGATGTTGAAGGGGTGAAATATGCTAAAGGGGTTCCGATCGCTGATAACGGAACTCCCCTTTTTTATAAAATATTCGTTATTGGTGATACAGTCGACCGTAACGCCTTCCATATCGGGGGGATACGGGGGACCGACAATTGCGTGAACGTCATGCCCCTGGCGAACAAGCTCTTCGGATACGTACTTGAGATAGACACCCTGCCCACCGCAATACGGATTTCCCCGATAGCACAGCAGACAGATTCTCAAAGCGCGGGCCCCCCGTACAATTCATAGAGGGCCCCCATGGTAATAACTTTTTTTGGATCGATTCTCTTTATGATTTTAGCCGGATTCCCTGCTACCACCACATTGGGCGGAACACTTTTGGAGACCACTGAGCCGGCAGCAATTACGGAATTTTCACCTATCCGCACACCCTTGCAGATAATTGCAGAATCACCAACCCATACACCCTTTTCCAGCACTATCGGAGCAGTTTTCCCCACTGGCATTATTCTCACGTGAACATCATGCCAGTCCGCATCGGTAAGATAGCAGTAATTTGCCAGCATACAATCATCGCCGATCTCGATGCTCGATGCGCTGCTTATTCGAATGCCGTTCATCAATAAAACATTGTCACCTATCGTTATGGAGCCTTCATATTCACCCATCTGCAAGGTGGTAAGTCGTGTCCGTGAACCCGGCGCTCCAACGATAACAGCATTCTTCCCTATACTGATATTGGGACCGTACACCTCGATATTCCATATGCCCCATGTTGCCGGTCTGCTCCCAATATGAGCAAATCTCTTTTTAAAAAAGAGATGATAATAGCTGAGGGTTCTCATCTTAAACCACAGGCTGTGTATACGCGACCGCTTGAAGTATTCGCTCATAATTACATAATACATTCTTTTTTATTATTCTCTGATGATGGCTCCTCACATATTAGCAGCGATCCTTATCGATATCAATTCACATGCTGCATAATGGATTCAAAAAAATATAAAAGTAAGTAAAGTCAATCTTATTTTTTAAAAAAGAGGTGGGATGGCACTTCTCGAAAGTATATCGATATCTGCACGAATCAACATCAAATACGAACTCTCTCACCTGAAAGATGAGAATGAGGTATTTTCAGCCTGCCTTTCCTTCAAATATACTTGACGGAAGCTATTTTTTTTATTATTTTATAGTGGGTATAAACTGCGGGGACGATTCTGGTTTCGACTGCAATAATGGGTCTAGAGCTGCATGTCGAGCGTGTCATCTCGTAAAACCTGACGAACTAAAATAGTTGCAAACGACAACTTAGCTCTCGCAGCATAATACCTGTGAGCGTCTCTCATAAATCCGCTCCTCTGGGATTATGTGAGGCGTAATATTCAGAGGATAGCCTGAGCCCCCGTTCCAGTCGCTCGGGTGAAATTGAAGGAACTCGGCTTATCAAACGGTTCTCATTCCCGGCTGATGAGCTTAAATTAAAAGAATGAGATAAACATGTAGATGCTGTAGATTTGTATTGTAGGACGCGGGTTCGAATCCCGCCGTCTCCAAGAGACCCCGCATCAGGCGGGGTTTTTTATTTATATATCGAGCTCCTCAATAAAATCATTATCGAACAATACTTCCAGAAATCGCTCGGTGATCCTGTTGAGAAGTTGCTCTTTCACCCTGTCGAGATCATATTCGTTCGATTCAAAGCCATCTCGCTGATTATCTATATAGAGAATGTTGAGGTTTTTGTCGGTAATTACCACCACCGAATCAAAATCCATAAACTGCATTTCACTCGAGAGAACGGTGTATATCTCATAGATGATCAATCCGTTCAGTTTTTTCTCTTCAATAAAGCGGTTGAGCTCAGCACTATTTGCCCGAAGATAGCTGTTCACAACCCCCAGTGATTTATATCTCAGAAATGTTCCTTCTGATGATATCTGATAAAAACGCCTGCTTTCATCAGAATAATAATTTATCAGCTCATTGCTCTCAGCATATAACAGTATATCTTTGAGTTGCTTATGCCCTCCGAGCCAGTGTGATAAGCTCTTTGTGTGCTCATCCAGGGGGATTTTACTCCTCTCCGATATCCTGACAATAATCCCAGCTTTTTGTATTTCTGATATCTCATCACTCTTTTCGACTTCGGTTCTTATGGTATATTTCGAACAGGAGAAACCGAGGAGAGCAATCACGAAGAGAACGGGTATCCTTCTCATAGAGCATTACCTTTCACAGGATTCTTACTACATCGCATTAAATTGGTACCGGTCGCTTGCAAATTGTTACATCTCTACTCACTGATGAATAGCGCTCAACAGGCTATCACTTCGTACGTAACTGCCGGGACAATTCCCTCCCCATTGAAAAAGCATTAAGATTCATCTCAACAAATTTTTTCTTTACCGTCCGGGGAATCGCATCTTTCCACTGCTTCTCGTCAAATTCCAGATAAGAGGAGAGTATCCCCAGCATGACAATATTCAGTGCTTTCTGGGATTTGAGCTCCTTCAGAACAGGGCCTGTATCTACGATAAGATGATTCCCAATATTCTCCGTAATCCACTCTTCGATATCATCGGGATAGGTCGCAAGACCGGCCTGCACCGGTGCCGGATCCACTCTCACCCTGTTCACTATCAGGCACCCATCAGGTTTCAGAAATTCCAGCTTTCGCATTGCCTCGAGAAGCTCAAAAACGACGAGAAAATCGGTGGTTCCTTTTTCAATAAGAGGAGAATAGATCTTCTCTCCAAATCTCACATTACAGTCAACGCTGCCTCCTCGCTGCGCCATCCCATGAACCTCGGATTCCTTTACATCGTAGCCAGCTCCCATGGCAACTTCCATGAGTATCTTGCTCGCCAGAATTACTCCCTGACCACCAACGCCGGCAAAAATTACATTCATCATATCATCACGCCTCACTTAATCAGTATGCACTTTCTCTTAGAGATAATCACTGACGGTTCCTCAGCTGCGATCTCTTCCCTTACAACCTTTTCAAATTCATCTACATTTTTGGGATCGACAGTTACCACCCGGCGAACACCAATCGCTTTTGCGAGCAGAGCGAGATCAAGTTCGTGGGTGTCCTCATTCCGCAGTGTCTTCCCGGTAGCGGGATTGTCCTGATGCCCTGTCATTGCGGTAACCCGGTTATCGAGAATTATAACGGTGCCCGTGCCCCTGTTGTACACAATGTCAATCAGGGGAGTTATTCCCGAATGGATGAAGGTAGAATCGCCGATCACCGCAACGCTTTTTCGCATCATCTCACTACCACGTGCGAGCTCAAACCCATGATGCATTCCAACACTCGCTCCCATACAACCCTGAGTATGCATTGCATTGTAGGGCGGCAACACTGCAAGGGTATAGCACCCGATATCTCCATTGACAACGAGATCAAGTTTACCGAGAACCTCAAAAACATAGCCGTGAGGACACCCTTTGCAGAGCGCCGGTGGCCGCGGCGGGATCGAACCCGAGTAGGGTGGCGCCGATTCGATGAGCCTCTGGTTGAGGGCCTTATCCACTATCTCGGGATTCAGCTCACTGACAATCGGAATTACTTCCTTGCCAACCGGATTGAATCCCAGTGACCGTACATGATTTTCAATAAAGGGATCGAGCTCCTCGACGACATAGAGCTCTTCAACAGCTTCAGCAAATTGCCGGATAAGGGCATCAGGCATTGGCCAGATAAAGCCTATCTTTAGCACTGAATCATTCGGGCAGACCTCCTTCACATACTGATAGGCAACCCCATTCGTAATAATTCCCCTTTTTGTCCCGCCCCATTCAAGAGCATTCAGGTTCGACTGGCTTGAATATTCCTGCAGTTTCTTCATCTGCTCCTCGATAAAGACATGCCGGGGGCGGGCATGTGCAGGAATCATAACATATTTTTTCGGATTTCGCTCAAACTCCCTGAGGGGGACATTCTTCTTATCATGCAATTCTACAATGCCCTGTGAATGGGCAATTCTTGTGGTTATTCTCACCAGCACCGGCCTGTCAAACTGTTCCGATATATCAAAGGCAATTTTAGTGAACTCTTTCGC
Organism: uncultured Leptospirales bacterium; assembly: GCA_964652955.1. Lineage (GTDB taxonomy): Bacteria > Spirochaetota > UBA4802 > UBA4802 > JAKQUI01 > CAZZCF01. The sequence goes on along the minus strand of CAZZCF010000052.1, from coordinate 3,061 downwards.
CTCTGCGGGACTTGACGGCTCTATCATGGGGAGTTTTGCAGCTCGCGCATAGTGCCTGTTGTCCTGTTCATTCTGCGAGCTCCACGCATTCGGGTCATCGGCATTGATTATCACAAAACCCGCATTGACTCCCGTATACGAAAAGGTAAAGAGCGGATCGGCGGCAACATTCAAACCGACATGCTTCATTGCAACGAGGGTACGCGCTCCCGCAACTGATGCACCGGCAGCAACTTCCATCGCCACCTTCTCATTTGGTGACCACTGTGCTTTTATATTCAGGTAGTCGCGTCCGATGGTTTCGAGTATTTCTGTGCTCGGCGTGCCGGGATACGAGGTTGCCACTCTACAGTCCGCCTCATAGGCACCGCGCGCTATTGCCTCATTCCCCAAAAGGATTTTACGCTCCATGACAATGCTCCTCTCGTGGATATAGATGTGCCGCAGAAAGAGCTCCCCTGACGTTTTATCAGCATACCGCTACGTGAACCTCGTGGCAGTAAGAGGCGGAGTGATGGAGGAACGTGCCCTGCTTTCCATTATGCACTGATTGCGTTTTCGCTCCAACTCTTTGGACAAACCGCTCTGAGCTTCTTGCAGTTCTTCACGCGAAAGATTCTCATCACCCGATGATATCTATCTTATGAACGATATTATATCCCTCTTCTATCAGGGCAGTCTTGGCAGCTTCAACATCGTCAAATCTAAATATCATAACCGCCTTGTCACCCCTTTTTTCAGTGAAGGCATACATATACTCAATATTCAGCTCCCGTTTCTTGAAGGTTTCGAGCGCCTGGAAGAGCTCCCCCGGTTTATCATTGATCTCAAGAGCTAATACATCGGTTGTGGAGCAGATAAAATGATTGTCTCTGAGCGCTTTCACTGCTCCTTCGGGATCATTTACAATCATCCTCACAATTCCGAAATCAGATGCTTCAGCTATCGTCAGTGTTAAAATATTAATATTCTTATCGGCGAGCACCTTCAGTGCATTCTGCAAATGACCGGGTTTGTTTTCAAGAAATACTGAAACCTGTGTTACATTCATTATGGATCCTCCCGTAAAAATATATGATCGAGCACGCTCTATCGCAGAGCGATGAACCGCTCACGCTCAAATCTTTCTCCTGTCAATGACACGGACCGCCTTGCCGAGACTCCTCTCGATAGCCATCGGTTCCACCAATCGTATATTCGCCGTGATTCCCAGAACGCTTCGAAGCCGCTGTTGAATTCTGTTTGAAAGGGACTCGAGGACCTTGACCTCATCGGAGAATATCTTTTCATTAACCTCTACCATGATCTCAATATCATCCAGCGCACCCTTGCGATCCAGAATAATCTGATAGTGTGGTTCGGTACCTTCTATCTCCATTAAAACCGTTTCTATCTGCGAAGGAAAAACATTCACCCCTCTGATAATAATCATATCATCCGAACGACCGGTTACCTTCTCCATTTTAATGAGCGTTCTCCCGCAGGAACAATCGTCATAGTAAATCCTGGTTATATCCCGCGAGCGATACCGTATCACCGGGCAGGCTTCTTTGGTGAGTGAGGTATATACAATCTCTCCAGGCTCTCCCTCGGGAAGGATTTCACCGGTTTCAGGATCTATTACCTCTACGTAGAAATGATCCTCAAAAACATGAAGTCCAGATTTTGCGCTGCACTCGCATGAAACGCCTGGACCTATCACCTCGCTCAATCCGTAAATATCAAAGGCATCGACACCCATTCTCGCTTCAATCTCTTTCCTCATGTTATCGCTCCACGGCTCAGCACCGAAGATACCCGCCTTGAGTTTCGTATCCTTGAAGGAAAAGTCCGGTTTTTGCTTCTCAACAAAATCAGCCATATTGATTGCATAGGAAGGGGTACAGGCGAGCATGGTTGTGCCGAAATCCTTGATAAGCATGAGCTGTCGCTCCGTATTGCCACCTGAAATCGGAATAACGGTTGCTCCGAGCTTCTCAGCTCCATAGTGAACTCCCAGACCACCGGTAAAGAGTCCATATCCGTATGCGACCTGAATGATATCCTTTTCAGAGCCTCCTGCGCATACGATGGTCCGTGCCATTACTTCAGCCCAGACATCAATATCATTGACCGTATACCCCACAACGGTGGCGTTTCCTGTTGTCCCGGATGAAGAATGCACCCGTATCACCTTATCAAGCGGCACCGCGAAGAGACCGAAGGGATAACTGTCCCGCATATCCTGTTTCATGAGAAAGGGAACGTGTTTCATGTCATCAAGCGATTTGAATTTTTCCGGCTGAAATCCCGCCTTGTCAAAAGACTCCTTGTAAAAGGGGACATTCTTGTACGCATGCGTGAGCGTCCACTTCATGCGCTCAAGCTGCACCTCCCGTAACTTTTTAATCGGCATTGATTCATACTCTTTATTAAACATCGCTTCCACCTCTTTTTTTATTCAGTGATAGTATTACCTATCTCGCAATAACAATGGGGAACTCAAATAAACACCCTCATGCCCCCGATCACGCCAGGGAAGAGGCATTTCGGTAGAATTATTTATTCGTGAGAGTGATTAGTATAATTTTATTATTCAGAATTTGTCAATAAAAATCCCTTATCCAAACCCCGGTTATTCCCGCCCTCATCGAACCGAATATCACAGCGGAAACAGCAGATCGACCATTTATCAGGAAGATCTCACAGTGCGGTCGTTACCTCATCTATCCATTTTAGATAAGCATCGTGGCCATCAACAATTGATACCGATAGTATCTCCGGAACATCGTAAGGATGCACGGAGAGAATCACCTCTTTGATTCGATTAAACAGGGCATTTCTGCTCTTGATAATCAGCAGATGCTCATCATCCCTGCATACTTCGCCCTTCCAGGTGTATAATGATCGCATAGTGCCAATGACACTGACACAGGCAGCCAGCTTATCCCGAACGAGTTTCTCACCAATCAAATCACCATCTTTCCGTTTCGGGACAGTGCAGAAGAGTATAACATAATCTCCCATTGACCGATACCTCCTCTCCCAGTTTTCATGATACCATTCTCGCTCATCCTCCCTG
>CAZZCF010000051.1:0-26068 GCA_964652955.1 uncultured Leptospirales bacterium | reverse complement strand
ACCACGATAAGCGAGAGGCCGGGGCCGTCGCACAGATAGCATCCCGCGTAAAGGCAAACGGTGGCCTTGAAATGCTTGAAAAAAAATTGACACTTATGACCTACCGCATCCGGGAGGCAAAAACAGATTATGACAGAGGCTTAACCTGCACCCCCCGGCGGGTGCTCGGTGAATGGAATTCATTACAGCCGAAAGTGAGGCAACATGGATAGCACTGAACTGAGAATATTAGCAGCGATGGTGTCGGATCCCCGCTCCCTACTCCTCGGCGTCACCACCCTTGAGGCAGGCGACTTTGAAAATGTGGCACATCGTATGTATTTTGAACTGCTCCTTAGCTTTCATCAGAAAGGTCGAACTATCGCCCGGGAGGATATCGCGGAGTACGCCGTAAAATACGACCTGAAGGGTATTGTTGAAACTTCGGCAACGATGGCAACCATTTTTCCCGCGGCCTACGCCTTCCCGGGTGATGTTAAAACTCTGAAGGAATCGCGTCGCCGCCGGGAAGTTTACCGGCTTGCCGAAAAATTCTTGGCAGATATCCGCGTACACAGTGCGGACGTTGACGAGTGCTTCGATGTGATGGCGGGCGAGTTTTTCAAACTCTCCCCGGGTGATGAAAATATTGTAGATTCGACGTTGGTGAACACCTACGACCTTCGGCAAGACAACAAACTTTACCACACCGGCATCGATGCGTTCGACAAGCTCGTCGGTGGAATAGCGCAGGGGACATTGACAATGATCGGTGGCCCCACATCGGCGGGGAAAACGGCACTCGGATTACAGATCGCAATCAATCAGAGCTGCCCTGTCTTCTTGGTATCCCGCGAGATGAGCGGGGCCTCTCTCCTTATCCGGGTCATTGCCTCCGATACCGGTCTGTCTTATAACGCGATAAAGTACAAATCTCTTACCACCGAAGAGAACGAAAAAATAAAGTCATCGAAGGAAAGGCTCACGGCTGGACACCCCGTAATAATTTATGACGGCCCCCGATGTACCGTTGAGCGAATATGCAACCTTACCCGGCGGTTCAGGATGACCGCGGGCATTGAGCTTGCGATAATCGACTATTTGCAATTGCTTGACTCATCAGCGGGGGAATACCGGGAGCGGGAGGTCGCTCACCTAAGCTCATCCTTGAAGAAACTATCACGTGAATTGAAATTGCCGGTCGTCGCCCTTTCACAGCTTAATAAGGACGGGGAGCTCCGGGAGTCTCGGGCACTCGAACAGGATGCCGACGTGGTTGTAATCATTGAAAAAAATAAAGATGTCATCTCTGATGATGCTTTTATTCTAAATGTCACAAAAAATAGAAACGGCCCCTTGCGGGAGGTGCCCGTCATTTTTGACAGGGCAGCCATGCGCTTCGGCAATAAGCCAGTCAGGAAACCGGTCGCCGCGGCGAGACTCTATGATGAACACAATTGATATTGCAGATTGGATGAAATGAGTAACAAAACAAGGCGGCCATGCGGTTCGAGGATAGAATTTAATGAGGGCCGGACTCGAAATGGGTATTTTGATTGACGAAAAAATAATATTAGGTGATGATGATATTCTGTCCCTCGTAGAGTACGCTGAATTATTTTACGCCATCGAGAAAAAAGTTAATGAACGAAGAAATAAAAAACAGGATTGAGGCTCTCCGCTCGCAGGGGATCCGCTCCGATTCATGGGCGGTGGGATACGCGCGAGTGAGCTCAACCAAGCAGGAGCGGGACGCCTCCCGCGAAGATCAGGTTGCCGATATCGCCGAATACGCGCAGGGAGCGGGCCTGCACCTCGTACATACCTTCAGCGCAACAGAGAGCGCTTACAAAACAGGCCGCGACTGTTTCAACAGGATGCTTCGACTCGCTGAAGAGCACGGCGTTCAAAACGTTATTTTGAAGGACGATTCCCGGCTTACCCGGAACCTCGGGGATCAGGAAACAGTTTCAGACTTGTTGCAGAACCGGATTATCCGCATACATTATTATTTGACAAAACAGATTATCGACGACGAGACGGATCCCTTTATCGGCGAGATACAGGCGGTCGTAAACAAGCGATATAGCTATCAGATATCACTCAGGGCCCGAAGAGCCCATCGCAACAGAGCGAGCCGGGGAATACCGAAGGCCCTCCCCCTCGGTTATAAATTCAGCGCAGAGAATAAAAGCATTATCGAGAAGGACGCTTCCGCACCGGCCATCGAAAAGATTTTTTCAATGTACCTCAAAGGCAGCACCACCCGGGAGATCGCCGGTACGCTTAATGCTCTCGGATACAGGTCAAAAAAGGATTGCACCTTTCATCATTCACGCGTTGCGGCGATACTCGAAAATAAAACATACACCGGAAAATATTTTCAGGACTTCGGGGAATGGCGTCGAGTCAAAACGGAGATGCCCGCGTATATATCCGAAGCGGACTTTGAGAAGGTGCAACAACTGAAGGCGAAGGCCAACACCGGGGACAAGCAGAGGCGACAAGAGCCATACCTCCTCAATGGCCTTATAAAATGCGCTCAGTGCGGTATGTACGCTTCAGGCAACCGGCCAGACAGTGTTTATTATACACATAAATGCGATACCGGGAAAAAGCCATACTACCGCGAGGATGCTCTTTTCAAAGTGATAGATGCCGAGGTTGTGAGGTTCGCTTATTCAGAGAAGTACACCGACTTTCTGAAAGAGCGGTTGAAAAAAATACTGAAGGCAAAGGATAATTACACCCAGAAGGAAACGCGGGAGCTTAACAGGCGTATTGAGGTTTTACGAAACAGAAAAAGCGCGCTTCTGGACGACCGTCTCGATCGGGTGGTAAGCGAGGAGGATTACAGGGCGAAGGCCCGGGAGATTGACGACAACCTTGATATCCTGCAGGAAAAGCTAAAGGCATTATCTGTTGACCTCGGGAAGTATCAAAACGATGCGATAGCAACCATTGACGCGATCAGGCGCTTCACCGAGCTCTACACTGATCCGTACACGGAGCGAGCGGAGAAAGCGGCCCTCCTGAAGCAGATGGTACAGCACATCTTATTTGACGGTGAAAAGGCTGTTATCGTTTGGCGGCGCCCATTTGATACCCTCTTAAATGCAGAGACTCCGCATCCCTCTGTACTTGCGGAGTCCCCTCATGGGTGGCTGACGGGACTTGAACCCGCGGCAACAGGAGCCACAATCCTGGGCTCTACCACCTGAGCTACAGCCACCATTAATTGCTTCAAGTTTCAATTAAAACAAAAGTCGCGAAATGCCGGAATTGTCAAGGAAAATCTATTCTCTTCTGTAAGGTACACATACCTCATCGAATATTCAAGAAACATTTCCCCATGACGCGCTAGAGCTTTCCGAACTTCGTCTCATGAAGATGGGCATCGTAGGGCGCCCGTCTCTCCGGGCAATTCTCCCGCCTGCAGAGCTGGCAGCTATGAAAATCGACCTCGGTGGGAAAGATCAGAGCCGAAATCGATTTCAGGGGAATCATGCAGAAGCCCTCGGTCAATGTTACGCCGATGATCTTCTCCGTATCTCCGAGAAGCCGAAAGAGCTTCACCTGTTCGGATATCGGCCAGTCGTCAAGAGAGCCCGGGCTCATGGGTGATACCTTTCCCGGGTGATACTGATTTTCAAGATGATCAATCATCACCCTGAAGGCTTCTCCAATTGCCGTCGCCTGTATGGTATCGGCGAAAAATCTGAGCAGCATATCATCAAATCCCTTCCCCCACTCCTCCAGCTCTCTTCCGCAGGTTGCGACGAGGGGGAACACCCGCTCCGCAGTCTCGAGATTGATCCGGAGCACCCTGCTCTCAAAGGCGATGCCCTCTATGATAACTCCAGAGTCACTTCTATCGTCGATGTAGGCCTCGCGATACATTCCCCGCGGCCTGCCGATGGACTCGGCTTCTTCGATCATCCTGTTAAGCTCGGCGGCGCGCTCGCTCCCCTCCTTTATGCGAAGTGATTGACAGAGGAGCTGCCTGTCAATGTGCAGGGGGATGTTGTCAAGTACGTGCATTCGCATTACCGTCGATTATATATTATCCAGGTCGAGTACTATAAAAAATCGTATTGCAGGAAAATCTCAAAAGAGCGTCACTTTCGTGTTCTGAACTACTTCTTCTCAGATCATAGCAGCACTTATTCGATAACACATTTTTTCAACTCCTCGAGCAACGCTTCACTATCGATATCCCAGCCGATAAAGGAGAGGCAGGTCACGTTATCGTTCTCCCAGTCAGTCCATTCGGTTTTGCCCCCGACCGAGTTCACCAGCACCGTTCCGCTTTGCATTCGCACCGTTCCCTTTACCCGGAAGAGCTCCCACGGCATCTCGTCGATAAATTTTCTAAAGCATTCATCGTCGAGGAGCCGCTCCTCCCGATAGGAGAAGGATATGAAGCCGTAGCTTCCCGCTTCGTGATCATTCGGATTATGATAGGAGGAGGCATCCCCTGTTTCGGCCTGCAGCCGGAGCGAGCGATCAGGATCAACGGATGACCATATCGCCTCGCGGTCAACGGCGCAGTGAACCGTGGGGACTATCTGCGAGCCCGGAAAGAGCCCGTGCATTTCATCAAGATAGCGAGCGATCTCTTCCCGTCCCCGGGTATCCGCCTTGTTCAGCAGTATCAGGTCAGCCATCTCGAGCTGGCTGTAAAAGAGGGTTCCGAAAATCTCATGAGCCTCCCAGCAGTCGGCATCCAGCACGGTAACAATGCGGTCGAGGAGCACCCGTTCTCTGAGATCAGGCTCCTGCAGCAGTAATGCAATCGGCTTCGGATCCGCAACGCCCGAAGCTTCGATAAAAATATACCGGGGAGCAAACTCGGTAACGCGCAGGAGCGTCTTCTTCAGATCCAGGCTGAGGGTGCAGCAGATGCAACCGCTTCGGAGCTCAACAATCTCGTTGTCGATTTTCCTGAGAATAAGACCGTCGATCCCTATCTCGCCGAACTCGTTGACAATAACAACGGTACCGGACATATCGCTCATGGCGAGAAGGTTTCGCAGGAGCGTGGTCTTGCCGGCACCCAGAAATCCCGCCAGGAGAATGATCCGGGCCCTCCCCGATGTGTCACGAGCGTTCACCTCCCCTTCCCCCGCCTAGGAAACGATGGTGCCGGCTCTCACTGCCTTGATGTATTCCAGACAGTATGAATCCCTGCCGAGAAGCATCCAGGTGGTTCTGAGAACCGCCATTATGACATTATCGAGCGGATCGAGAATGGCTGAATCGAGTCCAGCGGTCATAAGCACCGAGAGGAAGGTCCGGTTGATAATTCGACGTTGCGGAAGGCCAAAGGAGATATTGGAGAGGCCACAGATGGTATGTACCCCGGGATAGCGTTCAATGATACCCCGCACCGATTCCATCGCTATCACTCCTCTCATCACATCGGTGCTCACCGGCTGAATGAGCGGATCAACATAAATATGCTCCCGCGGCATGCCAATTCCTTCAAGTCCTTCGATGAGCTTTCCCGCACGCGCGATAACCTCTTCGGCACTCTTTGGCATCCCCTCATCGCTCATGCAGAGAGCAACGATTCTGCACTCCCTCCCCGCAAGGAACGAGAGCATCGGCTCAAAGCGATTCTTCTCCAGGCTGATGGAGTTTATCATCGGTGGCATCTTGACCCTGTCGAAGGCCATCCTGAGCACCTCGGGATCGGGGCTGTCAATGCAGAGCGGAACGCCAACGGCTTCCTGCACGATATCGATGAGCCACTTCAGATCATCCATCTCACCGCTCGCCTGTGTTCCCGCGTTCACATCGATATAGTTCGCCCCGGCAGCTTCCTGTTTTCTGACATCATCCCGGATGTAATCAGCATCCCGTTTCTCCACGGCCTCCAGCACCTTTTCACGGGAGGTATTAATCCTTTCACCGATTATTTCGAACATTGCTGTTCCCTCTCCTCGATAATAAAGATTTCATCAACGGCTGCAACTGATTCCGAAAATTGCTCATATAAAAGTGGATCCCAACGGGATATGTCAAGAGTTTATTCGTTTTCTCCTGCAAGAAGGAGCATGGCCAGTTCCTTCAGGTACTCGGAAAGCTCTTCGAAAGAGGGCTTCTCGCCGAGAAAGACGCGGTAAATGTGCAGTCCCTCCAGCATACTGATGATGATTCCGGCGGTTTTCTCAATATCGATCTTCCGTATCACCCCCTGCTCCACGTACAGTTTTAATTCACGGATAACCCCCTCCTTCATGCGGCCGTACATTCTCCGGTAGCAGCTCATAATCCGATCGTTGCGGAAGCAGAGATCCATTGAGGGGCCGTAGAAGACGCTCGCATCGACTATCTCCGTCCATTCGCGGCCGAACATGACATCCAGAGACGCTTTCAGCCGTTCTGCCGGATCCGCAATGGAATCGACCTTGTCAAGATAGTAGCGCTCGTACTCCCTCGTCATGCTCTCCACGAGCGCCACCATCATGTCATCTTTGGTCTTGAAGTAGTGCACCAGAAGGCTCGAATGCACTCCCATCCGCGTGGCTATCTTCTCCAGTGTCGCGCCGGCATAGCCCTCTTCGCTCAACACCTGATAGAAGTGTTCAAGGATCTCCGGCTTTCGTATATCTGCTTTGCTCTTTCGACCCATATTCGCATCTTCCTGTTTATATTCACCGGCCATACGGCCGGTGAATATTCAATCAGTCCCGCACTTCTCCATTTTCATCGAAGCGGTGTCCTGCCTTAGACCGCTACACCATTTCCCAAATGGATCAAAGGGAGGAAGGATTACTCCACACCGGTGTCCTGGGCAAAGCCGATGGCAACGGGTACATCACCGAGCTGCTCTTTGGTAAAGGGGCTCTTCTCGTACTTCTTCATAAAAACCCAGAGGACCCTGTTCACCCCGAAGATATCGTCCGGCTTGAGCCGCATAAGCTGATCGACCGCTCTATAATGCACAAGAGCCTTTTCCCTGACGCCCTTGAGATCGTACAGTATTCCCATGAGAAGATTGTTATGCGCTTTCTCATTCAGAGACTGCTTTATGGGAAGCGCCTTCTCAACCGCCGCGAGGGCTTCATCGTATGAACCCTTATGAATCAGGAACTTGGCAATCATCCGGTAGTATATCGGCTCGCCGGGATCGAGCTCGACAGCTTTCAGCAACATCGAGAGAATCTCATCGACCTTCTCCGGATCGCGATCGTAAAGGGCGTAGGCCTGATTGTACAGCTCCATCCCCTGCCGCTTCTTCGGATTTTTGAACTGGTATCCCGCAAGAATCGAGGGAGTCAGCGAGGATCTTTTGCCCTGCAGCTCGACATTCAAATCGAAGCCGATATACGGATTGTTGCACACCGGTGCCGGCCCGTCAGCAATCCAGAGCTTCAAATCCTCCGGCGAGAAGACCATACTGTTGACGTTGTTGGTAACTCCCACGATGCCGAAGATGCCCCGCTCGATGCCGGTGACATACTGTATGTGATCCCCCATGAAGGCGGCTGCGAGCTGCGTATCGATCTTCCCGTAATGCTCATCGATGAGCTGCTGAAGCCTCCACTGCCGTCCGGGCACCCCTTCGTTAAGACGATAGCGAACGACCAGATCAATCTTCTGCTTTTCCTCAGACATTGCCATATTGGTCATCACGACGCTTCCGCGCACCATCTCCCTGAACGTCACCGAGCCGGTGCTCACCTCAGCGGCGAAGGCGTTTCTCGTCTTCCCGTCAATAACCACGAAGCCGCAGGAAGCGCCGCGCAGGTTCCCCTTCAGGATTTCCCTGGCCTTCTCAAGGCTGTCCGCCGTGCGGAGTATCGCATCGGTGAAGGCGGCGATATTCCATCCCTCCGGCGTCATATCATCGTAGAACATGCGGTGCGAACAGAGGACGATGCCCTTCTCGTTCATTCCGGGATTCCACATGATGAGCCCCGCGGTGCCCACCTTGACATGCCTGAAGCCCTTCTCCGGCTCAACGAACATGACGGTCTGGTATTTCGGCCACCCTTCCATCCCGTGATAATCGGTATTCCTGCCCACCAGGATCTTTCCACCCGCAGTTGCCTTTCCGGTTGCGGCGAAGCTGCTGCATGCGCCGGAGCCGGGATCGATTCCCATCGCTTTGAGCTTCGCGAGCTCGCTCTGCACCAGCCTCGGCATGAAATACATCGACAGGGCGGTATCGTTGTTGGCCTTGAATACAATCTCGTAGGATATGCCAGCGCCGTCAGCAATTCCTTTCAGCTCCTCGCGGAGCTCTCTCGGCTGATGCTTTTCCAGTGTGCGAAACACCTCCCAGTTCAGGTACCGCTGAACGAGCCATGACGTGAGTGAGAACCCCTTCTCCCTGCCGTGATGGACGGGATCGGCATATATCGGCACCACGCCCTTAACGATCTCCTCTTTCAGGAGCATACCGTGCTGATATCCGATCTCGTAGGGAGACCCCTCGAGGTGGAGGACGTAGAAATTACCACGCTTCTCCATCCATGCTTTTCCGAAATGCTTTTTCCCGTTGACAGGTCGTAACTCCGTATTCTCCAGCACCTGAAGCCTCTCATCGGAAGCCCGGTACTGATTTCCCGACGGAAAGCTGGTCGCACAGAGCGCAATCAGCAGGAGCACAATGACAATACAGAAAAAAGCTATGAGTATCCTTTTAAATATTTTCATATCGCACCTCCTCCTCTATGAGTAACAGATACCGCTTGATAATATCAACCATATTTTGCAAGCGACTGTGCGGTGATGGTACCATTCTTCACTCCGGTGGCGATATCGCGGAGATCGGCGAGCAGGGCATTCAACAGCTCGTCTGATATCGGCTCCGCGTCGAGCTGAACCTGCGGCGGATTGAAGGTCCCGAAGGGGAAGTAGCCCTTCTCAACCAGGCCGCCCAGAATTGAGAACATGTCGAGCGTCTTCGAGCTGAAGAGGATGAGAAGCGTTTCGTTATCCACGCACTTGAAATCCTCGATGCTCTCGATTCCCTCGACCAGGCGCTTCTTCACCTCCATGGAGCGCCGGGCGAGCTCCACATAGCCGTCCTCGCCGAGATATTTCATCACCGCCCAGGCGGCCGCCACGGCGGCGGTTGGCCGGCTACCCACCAGGCCCTGTGTCTGATAGTGCCCCACCGGCCAGTCCTCAACGGGCACCCAGTGGTACTTCTGCAGCTCCTCGGATCGGTACAGCACCGTCGAGCATGGTTTTGCCGCATAGCCGTGCTTGTGAAGGTCCGCCGAGATGGAGAAGACGCCGGGGACGCGAAAATCGTAGAGCGGAATGGGATAGCCGAGCCGCTCCAGCCAGGGGTTGATGTAGCCGCCGACACAGCAGTCCGAGTGCATCCACAGGCCGTGCTTCTGCGCCACCGCGCTTATCTCCTCGATGGGATCGATGGTGCCGAAGGGCCAGTTGGGAGCCGAGCCGACCATAACGATGGTGTCGGGGGTAATGGCGGCCTCCATGGCCCTGACATCAGCGCGGTAGTCGTCCCGCACCGGAATCCGCTTGAGCTTCATGTCGAGATAGTGGCTGCTCTTGTCGAAGGCGGCATGCCCGGAATAGGGTATGATGATTTCGGGCTCCTTGACCTCCGGGCGGTGCTCCCTCGCCCACTGCCGCGCGGCATGCATGGCGCAGAAGATGCTCTCGGTCCCCCCGGAGGTGACGTTCGCGCGCCCCTCCTCGCCGCCGTTGAGAATCTCGACGGCCATCCGCAGGAGCTCATGCTGCATTATCTTCGAGCCGTCCTCATATTCGGCAAGCGTCGCGTTCCGGTGAAAGAACATGTTGTATGCCTCAATGCACACCCGATGAACATCCTCATCCCCCATATGCATGTCGACCGTGAGCCGACCGCGCACCTCATCGGTGTCCATGCTGCGGAACCTGGCGAGCTGCTCCTTCACCTCTTTCCACGGTTTCCCCTTTTCCGGAAATACTCTCTCTGTACCCATCAAATTGTCCTCCTGATTTTAATATATATCTGTACCCGATATAGCAGTGATAATATCGGGGATATCGAATGCACAGTGATTACCATAAGGGGACTTCTAAGAACTGATATGATGTCCCCTTGGCCAGCGTTGTTTTGCACACCCTGTGCACGCTGGCATGCGCGACGTCGTGTTGCTGTGTGCACAATGCCTGATAAAACCAGTATTTACAATTTATGGATCAATGTAAATACTGGTTTTTAGAGGTGCCCATAATTTATATTTTCAGGTGACAGAGCCGGTACCAAGAGTTAAGTGAAAAAAAATTCATTAAGTGCTCATTTAATTTATATTTCAGAAAATGTCAAGAGCTTATTAAATAATATCCACGATAACACGGATTATAACGATTAGTTCTTCTTTATTCTACTGCGTAATTTGCGGACCAAAAATTCTCTGCTTATGATCGATAACTCCTTGTAAATCCTCAATAAAGCAACAAATCAAGCGGGTATTGGTCATTTTCTTTAATGACAACAGATTGCCGCGTCGCCCGGGGCGACTCGCAATGACATTATCGATACCGATACTCCCCCTCACTCCCGGAATGAAAATATCTTCGAGTATGTATACTCGAAATGAACATGGCGATTAAAAAAACAGAATGACTTTATACAATATCACTCAAGCCCCGAGCCGAGGTTGAATCCGATCGGCACATCATTCATATCTTTCTCCGAAAATGGCTTCTGACGATATTTCCTGGCCATTCCATACACCATATCATTGATGCCCTTTTCAAAGTCTTTGCCGTAGTTTTCACGAAGAATTAACACATTCTCATAGGCTTTCACCGCCTCCTCTCTTCTTCCTAACAGGTCATAGGTCTGCCCGAGATGGAGATAGGCGATAGCGCGCTCATTGTTCGCCTGTGGAAAGTCAAGGGACGCACTTAAGAGCTTGACCGCTTTATCATACTCAGCCTGATGAATGTATATCTGTGACAGCACACGAACGAACACCGGTTCACGGGGAGCTTTCTTTTGCGCTTTTTTGAGCAGGGAGATGTAGGTTTCCGCATCCCGATAGTCTTTCAGATATGCCACATAGGCTTCGATATAATGACCGAGCGCCTCCTCATTTGATTTCTGCTTCCACCGATACCCGTTGAGCGTTCGGGGTGAAACCCGCGGCTTTTTGTTGTCAATCTCTGCCCAGAAATCAAAACCGAGATACCTGCTCCGGCAGGCCGGCTCCAGGCCGGTTGCCACCCAGAAGAAACCGTCCGCCGGTTGAAAGATCACCGAAGTGACATTGATAGTATTTCCGACAACATACCCGACGGGCCGCTCCTCCCCGACAATGATATCCTGATGATTGCCCATAAAGGCAGCCGCAAGCTGCGGGGTTATCTTCCCGTAATTCTTCTCGATGAGCTGCTCCAATCGGTTATACCGTCCAATCAGATCCCGCATCATGATGTTGTATCTCGTCAGCAGATCAACCCCCTTGAGATCGTGAGTCGTTGCAAAATTCGTAATGCAAAGAGTATTCTCCTTCATATGCCGAATGCCGAGCCGGTTACCGGCAGCTTCAACAACCACCGCTTCACGGCTCTGTGCATCAGAGATCATGAGACCGAATGAACCCCCTCTCCTGCTGTTCTTCAGAATGGAAAGTGCCTGATCGAGGTCCGCCGCCTTTCTCATAATCTCGTTCTCGAATATGGTAAAGGAGACTCCCGCCGGTGTGGAAATTTCAAATCCCATAAAGTGTCCGCCGACGGTAATCCCCTTCTCGTTCATCGCCGAGTTGCACTTCAACATGCCCGCCGTTGAGACCTTCACGTAACGGTATCCCCCCTTGGGGTGATAAAAGAATATCGTCTGATGCGCCATCCACCGCCCCTGGCCGCCATAGTCGGTATTCCTCCCGACGATGAGTTTCCCATCCTTCGTCGCCTTCCGCGCGGCGGCAAAATCGGAGCATTCGGCCTGCACGCTGAGGACTTTCGCCTTCTTTATGATAACCTCCGGTATCATGGCCATGGAGAGATCGGAGAGAAAATTTGCGATAAACACCGTACGATAATCGAGTCCCGAACCGTCAGCCAGTCCCTTGATCTCCTCGAGGTACTCGCGCGGCGTGTTTCGCTCGATGGGAGCATAAACCTTCCACTCGAGAAACTTCATTATGAGCTTGCGTATCAGCTCAGGTTTATCCCGGTACTCGGGAGAGTGCCCGATGGGATCGGCAAAAACAGGAACCACTCCATTGAGAATATCCTCCCGTAAGAGCTTTCCGTGCTGATATCCCATCTCATAGGGTGTTCCGACAAGGTGCACAATGATATTCTCACCGCGCCGTTCCATTTTCGCATCGCCAAAGTGGGAGATGCCATTCCGCACCTCGATCTTCATTGAGTTGAGATGATCCACCATCTCCCGGTCAGGTGCGTACTGATTACCGGAGCTTATCATTCTCGAATTGAAATAGAGGAAGAGAAGAATAAGCAGAATGACGAGAATCAGGATAACTACACCGAGAATCTTCACCGTATACCTCCAAAATCACGCTCTCCAAGCGGTATTCTATATGAAGAACAGCGCCAGAAACAGACCGTAGAAAAGAACCCAGAGAACGTGAGGATGATTTTTAATAAACTGTCCGATCGTTAAGGAGCGATTCTTAAAAATGTACGCACAGTCGATGAGACCGAGGAAGAGAAGCCCCCCCGACGCGATGAGGGAAAGCCGCTCTCCGGCGGCATCCCCGAGCAGCAGAAGAGCTCCCGCACCGATAAGCGTAAGTGCAAATACCGAATCGGGCAATACAAAAGACTGCTCATGAGCGAGCCATCCCGCGGGAGGGTCCTCCGGCTTGAGCGTCTCTGTCGTGAAGAAGAGTACCCAGAAAGTGATAATGCCGATTCCCGTCACGATGTTCAACACCGCAATTATCATGTTCATTTCACATACCCCGTGTCTCTCTCGTGAAATTCCGGGCATATATTCCCATCAATCTCACCGCCCCTCTGCCCATGACTCCTGACGGGGATCGGCACCACCGATGAGCTTCCCGGTCTTCGGATCCCGGATGATGGCGCATACCGCACCGAAATTCGCTCCATCCCAGTCCTCTTTCTCGATCACATCGTATCCCAGATCTTTGAGGTGCGTGCCCACCGAATCGTAGAGCTTCTTCTCGAGGAGCACCCGCGACGGATAGGATGTATGCGGAGCGAAGGAATCGGGAAAGTTCTGCGAACGGAAGCGCGGCGCATTTATGGCCTCCTGCGGATCCATCCCGAAGACAACGATGTTCAGAAACACCTGTATCATCCCCTGCGGCTGAAAGTCTCCGCCAGGCGTCCCGAAGCTCATAAAGAGCTTCCCCTTTTTCAACACCATGCTGGGATTCGGGGTGATTCGCGGCCGTTTCCCCGGCTGAAGCGCGGTTGGATGATCCGGATCGAGTCTGAATTGAACCATCCGTATCCCCAGGGTCATGCCGGTACCGGGGACCATGGGTGAGAGGGGAAAATCGCTCGGTGTGAGCGAGACCGCATTGCCCCGGCCATCGACAACAGTCAGATAGCTCGTATCCCTCCCGAAGTTGAAATCGTTGAGAGCGAGCTCCCACTTCTCCTCTGCAACGGGAGATCTCAGGGCTCCCTTATCCTTGACCGGCTTTCCCGCTGCCGGCATCTCGGGAAAGGCTCTCCCCGGGGTCATCGCTCTTCTCCGCTCGACTGCATAGGCAGGATCGAGCAGCTCTTTTATAGGCACCTTCACAAACCTCGGATCACCGAAATATGCCTCCCGATCGGCGATAGCGAGCTCGATAGCCTGAACAATCGTGTGTATGTATTCGGGCGTATTGTGCCCCATTGATCTGAGATCGAAGCCATCAAGTATCTGAAGCGCCAGGGGCACCACCGGTCCCTGGCACCAAGTATCATTGGAACAGATGGTGTATTCAGCAAAACGTCCGGTTATCGGCTCCTCCCAAGAGCCGCGGTAATTCGCCAGATCCTTCCTGGTAAAGAGCCCCCCCTCTTTTTCATGAAAAGCGACGATCCTCTCGGCAAGAGGTCCCCTGTAGAAGTAATCACGTGCTGCGAGAAGCCCTTTTTCACGCGAACCGGTTTGGTCAAAAGCTCTCTTCTCGGCGGCGGCCATTTCCCTGAAGGTTTTCGCAAGATCGGGCCTGGTAAACTTCTCTTTATGATGAAGAGGGCGCCACCATTCACCCTTGAGGTACACCTGCACATTATACGGCATGAGAATATAATAGGCGAAGCGCTCGATGATGTTCATATCGAGATCGCGGACCATGAGCGCGGTGGCAGGAAATCCCTCTTCGGCAAGGGTGATAGCGTAGGAGCTCAGCTCGCCAAAGGATTTCGTACCATATCGCATTAACAGGGCAAAGATAACATCGGGTGAAGCGGGGATGAGCTGCGCCCAGATGTTCAAGCTCGGGACGGTTTCATATCCCTGATCGGTGAAGCGTTCTATGGTTGCTTTTTTCGGCGCCGTTCCGGCACCGGTATATCCCCACACCTTTCCCGTTTTCGCATCGTAGACGAGCACCGGTGCAACGCCGGGAAAGCTCGCCTCCTGCCCGTTGGTCACGTTCAGGGCGAGAAGTGCTGCAACCGCCGCATCGACGGCATTGCCTCCTCTGCTCATAACATCGAGGGCCGCCCGCGTTGCCCAGGGTGTACCTGTTGAAGCCATAAAAGTGTTCGCACGTGCAACGGGGCGATCGACACGCCAGGGATCATCAAAAGCCATAATCTCATCGGGCTGCTTCGGCAGGAATAGATAGATGATAAGAAGCAACAGAACAAGCGCGGCAACAGTGATACCGAAAATCTTTGCTATTTTCAGAAAAATCTTCATGGACGCCCCTCCCTGTCAACGCTCATCTGTATGCGGGATTCTGTTTGTCTCATTCCCAACGATAAAAAACAATATCGGACCATTTGATGCAACTTCACTATTACGGTAAGCGTCATATTTTCAAGCGTTTCTTCAACATTGCAATCAATTCTTCAAAGCTCGGCGTCTCAACCTCTCTCCTGCGCTGCTTGATTATCTTATCCCGTACCTGCTTGACGGCCAGCATCATTGGCGGAATCTTTTCTTCCCGGGCACCCGTGAGCGTTTCCTTGACATTCAGGGGAATAACCTCCCGAAGCGCCTTGAAGAGATCGTCGACAGTGCCGCCGAGAACATCAACAACCGCAACCATCACTCCGCCCGCGTTGCTGATAAAGTCGGGCACCACCTGTATCTTCCGCGTGAAGAGTATCTCATGGGCGCCCGCCGTTATGGGATTATTGGCAATGCTCGAGATGACTTTCGCTTTAATCTTCTTTGCATTCTTCTCATTTATAACAGAGGGCCGGGCGCCCGGCACAAGCACATCAACCGGCAGGAGAAACAGCTCCGCAGGCTTTATCTTTCTGGCATCAGGATATTCGGTCACCGCGCTATCGCCTTTGCCCCTTCGGTCCGCGAGGAGCTTATTGACATCAAGCCCGTTCTCATTGTATATGGCGCCGCCAACCGTTGAGACGGCAACCAGCTTTGCTCCCGCTTCAGCGATATACCGTGCAACGCCACCTCCCGCCTTTCCGAACCCTTCGAGTGCCACGGATGCACCCCTGATATCAATGCCCGAAAACTCACAGGCCGCCTGAGCGGCAGCAACGACTCCGTATCCGGTGGCATGGTTCTCCATCGGCTCGCCATCCTTCTCCTGAAGGCTCAGCCCCGATATTTTGCTCTCGACGCCGGCGCCCCTGCAGATGGCATCCACATCCCTGCTGTCGATCCCCATATCCGGACCAACGGTGACTCCCGCTTCGAGGAGGGGCTTCAATGCTCTCCCATAGGCCCTGAGTATCGCTTCCTTCTTTTCCGGGGGCAGCGATGGATCGGCCCAGATACCCGATTTCGATCCGCCAACCGGCAGATCCAGCATGGCAAACTTGTAGGTCATCGCGCGGGCCAGGCCAAACATCTCCCCGGTGGTTATATCGGGAAGCATGCGCGTTCCCCCGCCGGCACCGCCGAGCGACCAGGTATCAATAACGATGACCCCCTTCATCCCGACTTCAGGATCATAGACATAGAGAATCTTTTCAGGACCAATTTCGTCAGTATACGTAAACCATGAAGACATCATCAACCTCCCGATAAAAGATGTTCATTGTCCCCAACTCCAACATCGATTGAAAACAACTGTTCCGGTCAAGCAACTGCCGTAAACCCCCACATAAAGGCGGAAACAGATCACACGCTCTCAATCAATAAAAGTATGCAACTCTGGATTTATCGTCAAGGGTAAATTAATGCTGCGGGGTGGTAACTGTGCCGTATCCGGCATCTCACACAACACCTATATCGACAATAACCCGTAAGGAGCATTGATTGCAAGGAGAGTTTGGATTCTTATCGCCTCAAGATACCGATCCAGCCCAAGCTGCTCCTCGGGAGTATGAGCTGTTCCGGCGATTCCCGGACCGATGAGGATAGTGGGAATTCCCTTCTCCCTTGTATCAGGAACTTTTTCGGAATTATAAGAATGCATGTATATAATCAAGCCTTACGAGCCTTTTCCGGAATGCGCCATGCAGTGGCCAGGTTCTCTCTGAATTTCAAATTCGAAAAGGAGCGTGCAAAGGTTTTCCCAAGAGAGTCTATCAGAAGTGCACTTTAATTTAGCAAATATGCACTGCTGCCGGTCCGCTCCGGAGGTACGGCCGGGATGTGCATTGTAAACAGGGGGATAGAGGGGGAAACAGCCGATAACGATAGTGCCGTTATCCTTCAGCGCTTTGAGCCTCTCGGCAATCGCCATACCCATCATCACCGTTCTGCTCCACCACCGGTTTTATTACAATCCCGAGACCATTTCTTTTCGGAATGAGACGGGCCGATAGTTTCCTTCCTTCAGGGCATCGAGCAGCTCCTGCTCATTCTCTATTTTTTTCTGAAATTGCGTCGCATACTTGCCGACGTTCTCCCGCTCATGAGCATCGCTCCCGCCAGTTGTTTTCATGTGTAGACCCGCTGCAACCTTTGCCGCGAAATCATTTTCGCGAGGGGTAACCTTGCCATTCAAAATCTCGACGGCGTCGACGAGCTTCAGCATCGGTCGCTCCATCGCCTTCTCCGGCGTGAGCCCGACCTGCTCGGGCCCGAACGTGAGAAATCCACGGAAGGGATGAGCAACGATCATAAAGGCGTCGGCGGCGAGAGCCTCCTTCCGCAGATCTTCGAGCGAAATGATTCCCTTGATATCCCGTTCGAGACCGAAGACGAGAACATCACCCTGATCGGTCGTAATCTCGTTCCCCCGCAAAACCAGATAGCCGTGGCGCTGCCGCAGCTCGTCAACATCATCGGGAGACCAGACGTAATTGTGATCGGTCAGGCAGATCCCATCGAGGCCGATGTGCTTTGCCTCGCGTATAATATCATCCACCGATATTATACTGCATTGAGAAGCGGGATAGGTATGCATGTGAATATCAATTATGAAACCGTCCGAGGTATGTTTCTGTATCGGCACCGGCTCGTCAAAAACCACCTCCTCGCGAGGCGCTCTGACTTCAACCTTCGCTTTCGGTTCCGGCTGCTTTTTTTGAGAAACGACCTTCCGCCCCGCCCGATAATCGTCAAAGCTCAATTCCGGATTGCTCTCCTTCTCCTTTTCCCAGAGCACCAGCATCACCGCTTCCTTTGCCGAATGGCAGCACTCCAGAAGGAGATTGGCAAAATGGCGGCACGCCTTCCGGCCAACAACCTTGTGAACCTTCTGGTCAAAATCATCCGCCTCAATTTGATAACCAACCGCTTCCTGCAACATGGGAATGGCGCGCGGGCATTCGGGACTGGTATAGCGTCCCCACTTCCCCTCGAGCGATTTAATCTCAAGATCCTGGATACCTATGCTGACATCAATTTCAAGGTTGTAAACATCGTCATCAAGAACACCATGCACGATGAGGAGATCGCTCCCCCGCTGCATGATGCTTATGAGCTTGCTTCGCATGTATTTGAGCATCGTCTCACTCCCCCTCTCTCTTCAACAACAAACGATGAACGCCGGGCAATTATTCTCCCCCACGCTTATGGTGGCTCGATTCCCTCGACAATGGGACTTCCCGGCGCAAAGGCCGCACAGCGGTTATACAACCGGATATTCTCCTTCACCATTGCGGCGAAGAGCTCCTTCGTCGGCTCCACGCCCGACTTCGCCAGCGGCATGAGCATATCCTTGTTCAGGGAAAGGATCACCCCGTGGCAGCATTCCTCCACCATGAAGGAGAGCTGCATGCACTCGTTCGACTCGCCGAGAAGCCCTTTGAGTATCTTCAGCAGGCCGGCACCGATGCGAACGCCGATCACCTTTTTAAGGGCATCCGGCCTGAACTCGCGGCACTCGTCCCGATAAGTTCTCGTCACCTGTCCGAAGATATCGGTGATCTCCATGTCGGGCAATGTTGCCGTCAATTCGACAAAAGCGTCGGTCAGGGTGTCATGGAGGCGGCAGGACGACCGAAGCGTATTGCTGTCAACCACCTCCACGCAGGTACAGCGGTTTCGAAAATATACCGGTATATCGGCCATTGAATCAATCCCTCCTCTTCTGAAGCTCCTTGAGTTTCCCCCAGAGCTCCTTGACCTGCTTTTGGGTATCCTCAACCGTCCCCGTATTGTCAATGATAAAATCGACGTACCCGCGCTTCTCCTCGATGGAGAGCTGCGATCTGAGCCTGTCCAATGCCGTCTCCCGATCGATCTTCTCCCGATCCATCAGCCGCTTTATCTGCTCCTCCTCGGGAATGTACACCAGAACAAGAGCATGGAATATAGCCTGCAGGTTTATCTCAATCAGGAGCGGTATGACGACCTGAATGATCGCATTGGGATCCTCGCTGACATACTCCTGAACCATCCTGACGAACTCCTCGCCGATATGGGGATGGGTGAAGCTCTCAAGCTTTTTGCGCTTCTCCATATCCTTGAAGACAATATCCGAGAGCTTCTCTCGGTTCAACGTCTTGTCATCATTCAAGACCTGCTCGCCGAAGTAATCGACAATCTCCTGCCAGCCAGGCTTTCCCGGTTCCACCACGACCCTGCTCAGCACGTCAAAGTCTATGACGGGTGAGCCCAGCTCCTCGAGCATTTTTGAAACGGTGCTCTTCCCGCTGGCGATTCCGCCGGTCACGCCGATGAGCAGCCTATTATCGTTCCCCCGAAGCGCCTCAATGAGCGGCGCCTGGGCATAGGACTCGGGAAACGCGCTCAGAATGTCCAGCTCGGCGCCTCCCATGCTTATGGGATACCGTATTCCCTTGCGGTAGAGGGCCTCGAGGCCGCTGAGGGCCTGATCCATCATTCCCGCCGGCAGCGCGATGACCAGCTCGTCGTCCTGCGTGTGGCCGTACCGCCGCTCGCCGTAGCAGGGAATGGTCAGCGACGGCTTGCCGGTGAGATAACAACGGGCGACGGCGTCGGCGCAGGATGACTCACCCACAACGTAGAACTCCATGACCTCGTACTTTTCGTGCTGGAGCGCATTGATGAGGAGCATCATCTGCGCAGGATTGGCGTAAATGAGAACCATATCGGGATCGAATGGGTTGTAGACGAGGGGCGCCATTGCTATCGCCTCGTATTTCCCCATCGGGATGCGTGGTATGGAGTTCTCATACTTCTTACCGTCGGCGCGGTTTTTGGTCCAGACGATGCTGCGGAATGTCCCGTCCTTGATAAAGCTGGGGAGATCGGACAAACCGATTATTGATGTGCACATCGGCTCCAGGAGATCATCCACCGTCGCTCCGATGGTCCAGTCAAAATTGCGAACGATATTGTACAGCTGGCAGAGAGTGGCCCGTTGCTTCGGCCGTCTCATAAAGGGGATCTCACTGAGCTTCTCCTTGTCCTCCAGAAGCTTGAAGGCGATGGGAAAGGACTTGAGCCTCATTAAGAGCTCGATTCTCCGTATCACCTTTTCCCAGTCACGACTTGTGTTCATATGAACCTCCTCGAGAGTATCATTTGAATAATCAACAAGAATTAATGCAGTAGTGAATAATCGTGGATTATAACCATGTAACCAGTACACGAAAATACGTTATAAAAGTCAAGGAAATCTGGGGGATGATTTCGGGGCATTTTGATATCTTCGGCGAGCAGGCGGCCCGGAACGCTGCAGGATTAAAAGAAATTAGAAAATATCCGTAAATCGGTGCAGGCCGGCTGATGGATCATGAAAAGTTCTGGCTTTTTTGCCGATTGGTTCATCCATGGTCATCGACGTCATCAAGGTGACGTCGGTATCATTTACCGCAAAAAGTCTCTCGCCTTTTTCATTTTTTGCGATGATAATCGCTGAAACAGGTTCTCCGGAGCGATTATACGAAACCGTATAGGTTTCTATCTCAAATATTCCTGCGGCATCTTCCAGTACCGTGACGTCCGGAAACCTCTTATCTATATCATGCATGTACTCCTCCGGGTCGCGGCGCTGGAAGTTTTCCGGCTTGGTCCCGGAATAAATACCTACCGAATATTTGCTCATAAACCAGGAGAGGGAGTGTACAAGCCCTTTCTTTTCACGGTATTTTCGTAAGCTTTCCACCATCTGGCAGATTGCATGCATGCTGTAGTTGTTTCCCGGCCCCCCAAAATAGGGTAAACCACCGGTGACCGTCGGCGTGATCGATTCCGGCAAATCGAGGGTCTTTATTGCTATCCTGGCAGCTATCGGAAAACAGTTGTAAAAATCCCAGAAATCCACCTCCTCCTTCCCGATACCTGCCTGCATAAAAGCATTCGAACAGGCGATATCGAGACCCGGAGCCGAATAGTAGTTAACCCGGTCTGATATGAGCCATTTTTCATAGGCATCACCGCAGCCGATAAGATATACACGCTTTTCTTCCGGAATTTTCAGGGAATCGGCCTTCTTTTCGCTCATTATTATGAGGGCTGCGCCCTGATCGACATTCATTATGGCATTCATGAACTTGGTATAGGGATAATTGATCATCGGATTTTTTTGTGAAACCGTTGAAATCTCCAAAGCGCTTTTACCGTCCCGGAACCAGGCATAATCATTATCTTTTGCGATGGCTGAATACTTTTCACACAGGGTTGCGTCTTTCAGGATGCTTTCTTTCGGGGTTTCTCCCTGAGATCTGCGGAAAGCGTTGGCGAAAAGCGGATATATAACCGAAGGCATAAAGAGACCATATCTGTTCTCTACTGGCGAGACTGCCGGCCGCATATCACCATATAAGGTGACAGATGTGTTGTATTGCGGATCTATTACAGCTGTCCAGTTCGGTTTGTTTCTGCTTGTATGAAAGGCCTCCGCACCACAGATAAGACCGATCTCGCTCTCACCCATGGAGATCCGGTCACACAACCTGCTTGCAAGTGCCTGTGGTGCGGTGGCTCCTATTGTGGTCATGATGATCTCTTTGGGGCTGGCTCCGAGCATCTCTGCAAGTTTTTTCGGCTCGTCCGTGTAGCTCCTCGAGATCACATTGACGAACGAAAGGCTGTCGATAATACGAAGGATATCCCGGTTCCCCGCATCATCGGCAGCCCTTTTGGCGCATTCGTGCATATAATCCAGGGGTTCACCGGCTGATTCCGGATCCCTGTTGACAAGCTGGGCAACACCAACCAGCACCGGGATTATATTCGCATTGTTCATTTAATAAACATCTTCGGTTTTACTTCCTGGCTTCTTCCGCACGGAGAACATGCTTCAGTATCTTGCCCAAAACCGATTTGGGAATTTCCGATCTGAATTCGACAATGGTCGGCCACTTATATTTTGCCAGTTTGTCACCGCAGTACTCGATCATCTCCTCTTCAGTAGCGCTTTCCCCCTCTTTCAGGACGAGAATAAGCTTTATCTGCTCGCCTCGGGTCGGATGCGGTACTCCAATTGCAGCGGCTTCAGCTACCTTCGGGTGCTCAAAGTACACCTTCTCAATTTCAAGAGGATAAACATTGTAGCCGCCCGAAATGACCATATCTTTTTTCCTGTCCACAACATAAAAAAATCCGTCCTCATCCATCTTCCCGATATCACCTGAGTGAAGCCAGCCTCCCCTCAAAGCTTCTGCGGTTTCATCAGGCATGTTCAAGTATCCCTTCATAATCTGGGGGCCCTGGAATACAATCTCCCCGATCTCTCCTACGGGAACATCTGTTTCTCCATCTACAAGATCAACAACACGGGCAAGAGTATTGGGAATCGGAATCCCGACACTTCCCGGCTTTGTTAATCCTCCGAAAGGATTTATGTGGGTAATCGGTGAAGCCTCGGTCATTCCGTATCCTTCCGCAAAAGGGCACCCTGTCTTTTCCTGGATTTTCTTCAGCACCTCGATCGGAAGAGCACCGCCGCCTGATCCGCTCAGCTTAATGAATTTCATATCGACCTTGTCAAAATCCGGGTGGTTGAGTATTCCTATAAACATGGTGGGGACAAGGTAAAGAACGGTGGGCTTGAATTTTCGTATTGCTTCAAGAAGCTCGTCAGGTTGCGGTTTTGGAATCACAAGCTGCGTCCACCCCATCTGTATTGATGCGTTCATTGCTGCCGTCAGGCCGAAAGCATGAAAATATGGTGGAGCGGCCATGCATATCTGTACGCCTTCCTTGAGCGATGGGAACCACGTAGTGAACTGCTGAGCATTATAGCTTATATTGCGGTGGGTGAGCATGGCACCTTTTGAGACGCCTGTTGTCCCTCCGGTATATTGATACATGGCAATATCGTCAAAATCCATTTTGACCGATGGCGGACGGGGAGAGGCTTTGGAGAGAATATCCTTCCATGCGTATACATCTTCGGCAGGTTTAACATCCGCAGCAAGTCCTCTCTTTTTTGCAACGAGCTTAAACAGATGGTTTTTCGGAAAGGGAAGATAATCTCCAATAGAAGTATAAATGATCTGCTTGATTCCTGTCTTTGGTCTCAGATTGATCATCCTTTTGCAAAGGAGATCCAAGGTAATGAGAACTTTTGCGCTTGAATTGTTAAACTGATGTTCAAGCTCCCGGTCCGAATACAGGGGGTTGTTCATCACAACTATTGCGCCGATCTCCAGTACGGCATAATAGCTGATAACGCAGGGGATCACATTGGGCAAGAGGATAGCAACGCTGTCCCCCTTTTTTATTCCGAAACCCGAAAGGATGGTTGCCAACCGGTCCACCTTGTCCTTGAGCTCCTTAAATGACATTTTGTAGCCCATAAAGATAAGAGCATCCACGTTCGGACGCTTCATTGCCCACTGATCAAGAAAGTCAGGCAGGACAACATCTTCAAACTCTATGTTTTCCGGAACACCATCAACATAATGCTTCAGCCACAGTTTTGACTGATAACTTAGTTCTGTGCTCATTTGGGGCCTCCTTTATTTATTCAATGCGTTAAAACTCCTGTTGAGACCGTGCAATAATGTGATCCTGCAGGCCTTTGCTGAGATCAACAAAATAGGTGCTGTACCCTGCAACCCGCACTATCAGGTTGCTGTGCTTTTCGGGGTGTTTCTGGGCATCGAGAAGCGTATCCCTGTCCACAACATTGAACTGAACATGAGGAATCCCCATGTCGCACCAGGACCGCAGGTAGTTGATAAACTGCTTTTTGTTCTCCCCCTCCAAAAACTGGGGAAGGAATTTCTGATTCAGGAGCTGATTGAGGGGAGCAATCTTCGCGCAGGATTTCAGAACCGCAGTCGGCCCGTTGGTATCCCTGCCAATCATTGGCGACAGCGTGGCATCGGAAAAGGGCTCGCCGTCCTTCCTCCCGTCAGGGGTGGCAGGGGTGCCGGGTCCGAGGCCATATGTCGCAGATACACCGCTCCCGTCACCTCTCCATTTTGCGCCGTGCTCATCAGTAAACTCCTGGTAGACGGCTTCTGAGCGCTCGTGAACCTCCCTGGCAAGGAGATCAACATAGTCGTCGTCATTCCCGAACTTGGGTATCCGGGTTATGACCCTCTGGCGAAGATCCTCATGGCCCTCCCAGTTTTTGTCCAGGATGTCGATGAGCTCCCCCATGGTCAGCTCCCTGTCGTCAAAGACCAGCTTCTTTATTGCCGCAAGGGAATCAGCCACATTGGTTGGACCGACGATGATGTTGAAGGCATTAATAGAGGAGGTCGTTTCGGCCCACTCCTGCGTATCCCGACCCCGCTCAATACTGCCGTCCATAATTGCCGACAAAAATGGCCTTGGCGCATATTTTCTCCAGATTCCTCTGGAGGTGTTCTCCAGCTTTACCATCTTGCCGAAGAAGAATCTGACCTGTTCGAGATATGCTTCAACAACATCCTCGATGCAGGTAAAGGTTTCAGGGTCAGGCGTCGGCGCGCCGTGCTGCTCGCCTGTTCTCGGATCAATGCCCTTCTGCAGCGCCCACCAGAGACACTTTGGAAGCACAAAATAGCCTGATGCGCGCCGTGCATTATTATTTTTCCCGGGAATATCAAGATACACACAACCGGGCACATGATAATTCCGAGCGTCTTCCAGGGAGGTGCCCCATTTATTTATGAGGGGAATCATCACCTCGTCATTAAAAAAGGATGGGTAACCGACACCGGTTCTTACGACATCCGTGGCTGCTGAAAGCAGCTCTTCAGGTGTATTTTTATGCACCCTCAAGGCGATGGTCGGCTGAAGCTGACGAAGCCCCTTGGCTGCCTCAAGGCATATATATGTCATATCATTGGTAACGTCGTTTCCGTTTTCGTCAAGACCGCCCAGGGTGATTCCCTCGAGCTGCTGGACCCCTCCGTAGATGCCGGTGATCATAGGAGAGAACCACTCCCCCGACTCCTCGAAATGCACGAAAAGATGTTGCATCAACTCAACGGCTTCCTGTCTGTTAATCCTTCCCTCTGAAATATCCTTCTCATAGAACGGATGAAACAGAATGTCAAGCCGCCCGCCACCTCCAAGGTTGGCAAACTCTATTTGCCCCTTGATCAGGGTGAGAAACCAGAAGAACTGAAGGGCTTCGTGCAGGGTTTCCGGCGGATTCTCAGGTACCCGCTCACAAATTTTGGCGAGCTCCTCAAACTCTTTCTTCCTTTTGGGATTCTCTTCCTTTGCAGCATCTTCCCGTGCTCGCTGGGCATATCTTCTGGCAAAATCGACTGCTGCATCCAGAGTAATCAAAGCGCTCTGCAGAAAATCATGCTGCTCAAGATAATCATCAGGGATGGTGTTAATCACCTCCTGAAGCCTCTCCTCCGCCAACTTTCTGAGACCTTTCAGGCCTATCTTAAACAGCCTTTCATAATTGGGGATTGACCCTGAGTCAAAGAGAGACCAGAGGAATGTTCCCTCAAACTTGAAGTATTTCTCCAGATCCCCCTCAAAGGCACTCTTATGCAGATCACTTAAGGTTTTGCCTTTCCAGTATTCAACGATCTCCTCCATCTCGGCGCGTCCCTCATCATCCAGAATCTCGCGAGCGTCATCCGAGTTCATTGCCCGCCAGGCAGATTTCCAGTTCACCTCTATGGGATAGAACAGATCGTCCGGCGTTGCCCCTGAATGACCGACAATACGCTCATGAGGCATAATATAAACAGGCAGATTTTTAAGGATATGCTCCGTGCTCTTCGCTCGCCGCAGGATCATCGGTTCGCCTTCCGTAGCCTTGTACGATTCGGTCAAAAGGCGATTCCTCACGACATTCAGCCTGGTGCTTACCCGGTACATCCCCCGTTTGTGATCATCTTTCTCATAGCCCTGCCGGACATTTCGAGACACTTTTATCGAGACGCTCTCCCTCAGCATTCGAATTTCGTCGCTGAGATCCGGCCACGGCGTCTCAGTGCTTTTATTATTCAATACGGTACTCATTGTATGCCTCCTTTATCTGTTCAATGCGTTAAAACTCCTGTTGAGACCGTGCAATAATGTGATCCTGCAGGCCTTTGCTGAGATCAACAAAATAGGTGCTGTACCCTGCAACACGCACGATCAGGTTGCTGTGCTTCTCAGGGTGTTTCTGGGCATCGAGAAGCGTATCCCTGTCCACAACATTGAACTGAATATGTGGTACCCCCATGTCGCACCAGG
>CAZZCF010000050.1:1683-26208 GCA_964652955.1 uncultured Leptospirales bacterium | reverse complement strand
CCAGGAAGCCGCAGAGATGGCTTTCCCATGATATATGCGCATCGGTGGGAATAATGCCCCACAGGGCGCCACCGTACAGGATGAACACCGCAATCGATACAATCACGGTCTTGATGCTGCGTATGAAGATGCCGATGAAAAAGAGATAGCTCATCATACCGTAGATGAGACCGCTCGCTCCAATGTGTACTGCGTCAGGGCGTCCGATGAGCCAGGTGCCGAATCCTCCGATGATGATGATCTCGAGGGAGATAGTGATGGCGCGTTGTTTCTCGAGGCCAATCAAGATAGTTCCCAGGATAATGAGGCTCAGGGAGTTGGCGATCAGATGAGAAAAGTTGAGGTGAAGAAAGGGCGCCAGCAGTATTCCCGGCAACCCCTGTATCTGCCGCGGCAGTATCCCGTAGCGGTTTATCGGAAAGACTGCACTCAGCAGGAGGATGAGCCAGAGGAGGAGGATGAGATAGAGCATAATGGAAAAAGGGCGTATCTTTCCCCTTTCACGTGCCATGGATGCACCCCTCCGGATCGCATTTTTCTGCAGTTATGAATTCTCCTTTATTTTCTGTTCTCATCGTGATGAGCGTTTCCCCTTCGCCCGGAAGTATTCTGAACATGCCGGAATGGAGAGCATTCGACGGACACGGGGAATGTCCCGACCCCGGTTTTTGGCTTCTTCCCCGTTCGGCCATATGGTACAGGGGAAATAAATTTTGTCATTAATTTTAAAAGGGTAAATCCTGTTTTTCTATTGCCCTCAATACATTATTATGATACTATTGGAAAATCTAACGAGTGTTGTCTCGCTCGTTTTGTTGAGCGGTTCGTGCCGGAGATTGTTTATTCATGAAGAAAACGCAAGTACTGATAGTAGAAGATGAGAGTATAGTCGCCACCGATCTTCAGAATTCGCTTCAGAATATGGGGTATGATGTTGTCGATGTCATCGATTCGGGGGAACAGGCGCTGAAGGTTCTCGAGAATCATCACCTTGATCTCGTCATTATGGATATCGGGCTCAAGGGGAGTATTGATGGCACGAAAGCGGCCGGTATCATCCGTGATCGGTTTTCTATTCCCGTCATTTATCTCACTGCGTACTCTGATGATAACACGCTTGAAAAAGCGAAAAAGACCGAGCCCTATGGATACATCCTGAAGCCTTTTGAGGAGAAGGAGCTCCACTCGATTATTGAGATGGCCCTCTACAAATTCAAGATGGAGCAGGATCTGCGAGAGAGCGAGCTGAAATACAGAAAGCTCTTTGAGGAATCGAGGGATGCAATCTTTATTGCCGGAACGGACGGGGAGATCGTTGATTTAAACACCTCGGCGCTTCAACTGTTCGGATACAGTCGTGAAGAGCTGTTGAAGGGATTCAATGTCAGTGATGTTTTCGTCAATCCTCGATCCGTTATTCGATTGCAGAAGAAGATGGAGAAACACGGATTTATCCGTGACTATGAGGTGAAGCTCAAGAAGAAGGATGGCTCGATAATCGATTGCATCATCACCTCATCATTGCGTGATGATGAGAAGGGTGATGTCTCGGGGTATCAGGGGCATATCCGTGACATTACGAATACCAAACGGGCCGAGCGGGAGTTAAAGAACAGCTTTGAGCGATTGAAGAAGGCTATGAGCGGTACCATTCAGGCCATGGCGCTGACGGTGGAAACGCGCGATCCCTATACCGCCGGCCATCAACGGCGTGTTGCAAATCTCGCTGTCGCCATAGCCAGGGAGATGGGTTTCCCACAGGACACCATCGATGGAATTGAAATGGCCGGTGTCGTTCATGATCTCGGGAAAATATCGGTTCCCGCCGAGATTCTCAGCAAACCGGGAACGCTCACCGAAACGGAATTCAGTTTGATTAAAACGCATCCCCAAGTTGGCTATGATATTCTTAAATCAATTGAGTTTCCCTGGCCCATCGCCGAAATAATCTTTCAGCATCATGAGAGAAACGACGGCTCGGGATATCCCCGGGGGCTTACTGACCGGGAAATTTTGATAGAGGCAAAAATCCTCGCGGTTGCCGATGTCGTTGAGGCAATGGCTTCTCACCGTCCCTATCGCGCGGCTATCGGTATCGAAGAGGCGCTGGATGAGATTTCGAAAAATCGGGGTATTCTCTATGAGCCGGATATTGTCGATGTCTGTCTCATGCTCTTTAATGACAAAAGTTTCGAATTCGATTAGCTTAATCACCTGCCGCTCTCTCTTCTCGCGAGCCAGTCACGGAGGGCAAGACCGGTTCCGAAAGCCCAGGGCTTCAATCGTTCAGGCTCAACCGATTTGACGTCGGCAATCTCGTCACCCAGCACGATATCACCTCGGGCGACGACATGATACGCCACGATCAGCTGATTCATCTCAAAGAAAGCGTAGGCACCGATGAGGCGCGCCGACTCTCCCGTGAGGCCGAGCTCCTCAGCTACTTCACGGAGTATCCCCTCTTCGGGTGATTCGTTTCTTTCAAGAAATCCCGTGACGAGCCCGTACATATCCTCAGGCCATCCCCTGTTGCGTACGAGGAGAATCTTATTCCGGTGCTCGATAACCGCAGCGATGACGGGGACCGGATTATTCCAGAATACATAATTGCATTCTGAAGAAGAGCAGGCGAGACGCTTAACGCCATCGATGGTTTTCTCAACGAGCTCCTTCCCGCAGAGTGGACAATATTTGTATACCATCAGCAGAAACCTCCAGAAATGTTCTCCCCTTTATTATTGCAGTACCATATTTTACAATACAAGGCCATAAATGGCTGTAAATAAACTTTATATTTTCAGAGGAGAGGTAATTCAATGAAAATTTTAGTTTTTGCAGGATAATCCGAGCACCCCTTCATCATGTCTAAAAAAAATATCTTTTCCTGAAAAAAAACTTGACTAGTATACTAAATATACTATATTAGTATACTAGGTAGAATAAAGTGAAGGCGAAAGACAGCAACATGAAGGAGCGGGTCATTCACTGTGCCGGCGAATATATACTGCAACGGGGCATCAGAGGCTGGAACATGGATCAGCTCGCTGCCGCGGCAGGAATTACCAAGCGAACGCTTTATAAGATAATAGTTTCGAAAGAGGATCTCGTCGAGAAAGTTGTTCTCGGGTTCATACGGAGCGTTCAGGAGAGAATAGGCGAAATTGTTGGAGCTGAAAGCGATTTCTATAATGCAATGGAGAAGCTGATCTCGGAATTTCCGATGCTGGTGAACAGCATGAGCTCACGTTCAATGCAGGAGATTTTCCTTGAGTATCCATCAATTGAGAAACGCGTCTTTGAACGGCGTGATGAGCTCACCGCCGAACTGCAGGCTTTTTTTCAACGGGGAATCCGGAACGGATTTATTCGAAGTGATTTAGAACCTGCATTTATTCTGCAGCTTTTTCAGGCAGTGGTGATGTATTTTATCAGATTTGATGATAGGGGCAATAAGCATTCTGAGAAGTTTCGGGCGGCTTTTGATTGCCTGATTAATGGCATTCGTGGGGATCGGTGATCACCTGCAGAGCGGGTGACGTATAGGGTGATCCGGAGCGATTCCCCGCCGAAATGAGGTCGAAGAAGGAGATCATGGTATGAAGAATGTGCTTGTCATTACCGGGAGTCCCCGTAGGGGCGATAGTTATCGGTTAACCAGGATGATTGAAGAGGCGGTGAAGAAGCGGGGAGCGGTGAGCTTTAAATATATCTTCCTGAAAAAACTGGATCTCGAGTACTGCCGCGGATGTCTCACCTGCATGAGGAAAGGCGAAGAGTTCTGTCCGATAAAGGATGATGCGATGAAGCTCCGGGACGAGCTTCTCGGTGCTGATGGCGTGATATTCGTTTCACCGGTCTATGTCCATCAGATCACCGCGCTGCTGAAGAATTTTTTCGATCGGTTTGCGTATTATATGCACCGCCCGAGCTTTCACGATAAATGTGCCCTCATCGTGAGCACGACCGAGCTCAGCGGTCTCAATGAGACGATCAAGTATCTGGAGTTTCCCGTTAGATGCTGGGGGTTCAACCTGATCGGGACGATAGGCGTGATGGTTGATCCTTTTATGGAGGAGGGGAGGTATCGCGAGGGGGTGTTGAAGGAGATAGAGAAGGTCGCCGAAAAGTTCTACGAAGCGTTGCACAGCAGTGAACTGCCCCGGCCAAGCCTTCATGACGTACAATTCTTCAACAAGATAAAAACGAAGATACTGCTCCACCGTGAAAAGCTGCCCTATGATTTTCAATTCTGGAAGGAGAAGGGATGGCTGGAAGCGAACTACTTCTATGCAGCTCCTCTCAATCCGCTCTTTCGCATACTGGGTCCGCTCCCGGTCAGAATAATCAAACTGGTGATGCGGATGCGCTTCGGCAGGGAAATCTATATGAAGCTGACGGGGAAGAGTGAGCTGAAAGGGGTATGATTTCATAACCGGCTTTGAAAGAAATCGATCGCCCTTTTTTTCTTGACCGGTAACCGGTATCCCTGTCTTTTTAAAAATGCTGAAACCGCAGGTAATTCGTATACGGTGAGGGAAGATGATGAAGGGCTACATGGGGAAGATACTGAGCATTAACTTGAGCAATAGCGAGATAAGCTCCTTTGAATTTGAAGAGCAGTTTGCCCGTGCATTTCTCGGGGGGAACGGCTTTGCGGTAAAACTTATTCACGATCTCGTTTCGCATGATACGGATCCGCTCTCGGAGGGGAATGCGGTTGTTCTTGCGACCGGTCCCGTCAACGGAACGCCGGTGTGGGGTTCGGGAAGGGGACATCTCGCCTCACTATCTCCGCTCACCGGCACCTTCTTCGATTCAAACTACGGCGGGAACTTCGCGGCAATGATGAAGAGAACCGGTTATGATGCAATCGTGCTTACGGGAAAGGCCCCGACGCCGGTGTACATTCTCATAGACGATGAGACGGTAGCCCTTAAGAGTGCCCGGGAACTCTGGGGACGAACAACGGAGGAAACCCATCAGCTCCTCCGCGAGCGGGAGGGTAAGGAAACGGAGAGCGCGGTCATCGGTCCCGCCGGTGAAAACGGGGTTCTCTTTGCCAATCTGGTATGCAGCGGGAAGAGAATAAGCGCAGCAGGCAGAGGGGGTATCGGTGCTGTTTTCGGCTCAAAGAACTGCAAGGGTATTGCGGTACGGGGGACGAAATCAGTTGTCGTTGAGAACCGGGAAAAGCTCGTTGAATACCTGAAGACGCTCTTCCCCGATCTGAAGGAGAAGGCGAAGGTGCTGACCACTCTGGGGACTCCCTTCCTGGTCACCGTTATCAACGATAAGGGAAAGCTGTGTACCCGTAACGCGCAGCGTGAGACCTTCGAGCATGCGGCACTGATAGGGGGAGAGCTCATTGCCGAGCGGTACATTCAGAAGAATGTCGCCTGTTTCGGTTGTCCGGTTGCCTGCGGAAAGCTTGTTGCGGTTCCCTCGGGAGAATTCGCCAACCGGCAGGTGAAGATACCGGAATATGAGACCCTCTACTCCATGGGGTCGATGCTCGAGAATGCGGATATCGTTTCGATACTGAATGGCAATGCCCTGTGCGACACCCTTGGAATGGATACGATCAGCCTGGGGGTGAGCATTGCCTTCCTGGCCGAGTGTGTCGAGCGGGGCATCGTTTCGGAGGGCGATATCGATATGACGGTATCTTTCGGAAGCGGTGAGCGGCTCTCTTCAATTATCCGCGCCGTCGCGTTCCGTGAGGGGACGGCTGGCAACCTCATTGCGGAGGGCTCGGAGAGGATGGCGGCCCGTTTCGGCGGGGAGGCGCATAAGTATCTCTATACGGCGAAAGGGCTTGAGATAGCCGGCCACTCGGCGCGGGGACTGCGCCAGATGAGCCTCGGGTATGCGACGGCAACCCGTGGCGGGAGCCATCACGATACACGGCCAGCCTACTATGCAACCGATCCTGAGATCGATCCCGGCTTTGACCATCAACCGGAATACTGTGTGAACAGTGAGCACAACACGGCCGTTGGCGATTCGCTGGTGCTCTGTCGCTTTTTGCACGAGCGTGCCTTCGGCATGCAGTTGAATGAGTCTCTGGTTTCGCTGCTCCGGTACATAACCGGCTGGGACATCGATCTCGAAGAGCTGAAGGGCATCGGTGAGCGCATTTACAATCTCGAGCGGGTTATCAATGTTAACCGGGGAATTGATAGAGCCCGGGATACGCTTCCCTATCGGGTGATGCATGAGCCTATTCCCGATGGCCCCTCGCAGGGATGGTACTGCCCCCCCGATGAGCTCGACGCCATGCTGGACCGGTACTATTCAATTCGCGGCTGGGATGAGCGGGGAATTCCCACGCCGAAGAAACTCAGCGAGCTCGGACTTAAATAAGCGACTTTCGTATGCTCTCAACCGATTGTGCAAAGGCCTCACGCTCCCCGGGGCTGAGCTCCAGCTCTCTAATCTCCTCAACACCGTTTTTCCCCAGTGTGACAGGGACGCCCGCGAACACATCGTGAAAACCGTACTCACCTTCCAGGAGCGTCGAGCAGGGAAGGATTTTTTTCTGGTCCTGCAGTATTGACTCGATCATCTCAACGGTTGAGACGCCGGGCGCGAAGAAAGCACCCCCCGTTTTCAGGAGATTCACAATCTCACCGCCTCCCCCTCTGACCCGTTCCACGATGGCGTCGATTGTTTCCGATGGGAGGACGCTGGTGATCGGCCTGCCGCTGACACGGCAGTAGCTGATAAGGGGCACCATGAGATCGCCATGGCCGCCGAGCACCATTGCTTCAATTTCGGAAACGGGGACGCCCAGCTCCAGAGCGACGAATGTTCTGAACCGCGCGCTGTCGAGAATTCCTGCCATTCCGATAACCCTGTTTTTCGGAAAGCCGGATAACCGGTATGCCAGCGCGGTCATGGTGTCCAGGGGATTCGATATGATGATGAGAATGCTCCGGGGTGATGATCGGACAACCTCGGAGATAATCGCTCGCATGATCTGCGCGTTGGTTTCGATGAGGTCATCGCGTGACATGCCCGGCTTTCTCGGCATGCCGGCGGTGATAGCAATAATATCCGAATCCCGGGTCATGCGGTAATCGCTCCCCCCCCGTATCGTTACATCAGATTGGGCGACGGGCATCGACACGAGAATATCCAGTGCTTTCCCCGCCGCGAGATCCTCAACGATATCAATGAGGACGATATCGCCGAGTTTCCTGAGAGCGGCGTAAAAGGCAGCCTGGCTCCCTACATTTCCTGCTCCGACAATGGTAATCTTTGGCATGACAGTACCTCATCTATGGAAGAATCTCACCGTATCGAGGCTGCGTGAATGGTTGCGCCCGGAATGTTTAGAAGCTTGCATGAAGCGCACACCTGCGGTCAAGAAAATATTCAGAGTGCTCTTTCGCACTGTGCTGTTTTGCAAAAAAATAAAAATGGTTACATGACTCTGTCGAGATGCCGGGATGTGTCAATGGCTCAGCACTCCTCTTTGAAATGGTTCCAGCCCGAAGGGGTGCACTCCGTTATTGAGCCATCGGGGTTGAGGAGCTCGATTTTTTTCGAATCGGTTATTTCGCCGATGATGAAAAGGGGTTTTCCGAATTCGCCTCGAAAGGCCTCTGCGATCTTTTCGACCGCATCTGACCTGATGGTGCAGAGCAGCATATAGTCCTCGCCGCCTGCCAGCGCATAGGGGATCGGGTCAAAGGTGAATCGCTCACAGAATTTCATGAGATTTGATGAAACGGGAATGGCATCGGCGTACAGCCGGGCGCCGACATCGCTCTCCTCAACGATATGCGCAATATCTGAGCTGAGACCATCGCTGATGTCAATTGCCGAATGGACCGAGCCCTGTTGCGCCAGAAATCGCCCCTCTCTGAGACAGGGGAGCGGGCGGATATGGGCGGTGAGAAGCTCCTGCAGCTCGTCCGAGTCTGCTTCGATGCCGTTCAGAATGAGGTGCAGGCCTGCCCTGCTGTCGCCGAGGTGCCCGGTACAGCAGATACGGTCACCGACCCGTGCAGCGTCGCGGGTGAGCATCTCTTCCTCGGGGACGGAGCCGACGACAGCCACATTGATGATGAGATCATCCTTCGAGCTGGTTGTGTCGCCGCCGAGGAGATTCACCTCAAAATCGGCGGCAAGGTGCTTCATGCCCGCATAGAAATCGTCAAGGTAGGCAATGGGACAGTCACCGGGGATGGCAATGCTGATGAACGCTTCGCGGGCGGTTCCTCCCATGGCGGCAATATCGCTCAGGTTGACGGCCAGCGATTTGTACCCGAGATCGAAACCGCTCGTTGCAGTGCGCAGGAAGTGAATCCGCTCGACGAGAAGATCCGTTGTCACCAGAATGATCTCATCGGGATCGATGGTAAAGGCGGCGGCGTCATCACCGATTGCCCTGAGAACCGCATCGGGGCGGGTAACGCAGCCGCGGCTGATTCTCCTGATAAAACCGAACTCGCCGATATCCTTGAGATTCATTTTTCTCGTGCCCTCGTAATAATCTCCCTGAGGTCGCGTGCAGCCTCTTCGGGATCCTCCGCGGCGACGATGGCCGATACCACCGCGATACCGTCTGCCCCGTTCTGTAAGGCCTCCGCAGCGTTCTCTCTGTTGAGTCCCCCGATTACCACGAGGGGTGTGCGGACTGCAGTTCGAATGGACCGCAGCCCTTCGATGCCGAGCGGAGGGAATGCATATGTCTTGGTCGGTGTTCGATGAAGGGGGCTGACGGCGATGTAGTCGGCACCCTCCCGCTCGGCAGCAACGGCCCCTTCGACCGATTCTGCTGATACCCCGATGATCATGGACTTCCCGGCAAGAGAACGCGCCATGGAGAGGGGCATGTCAGAGGGACCAAGATGAACGCCGTCGGCTTTCACGGCGAGCGCGATATCGATGCGATCATTGATGATCAGGGGAATATTCTGTTTCTTCAGGAGATCCCTGATGGAGAGCGCCTCCTCGATGAATTCCCCGGTCGAGGCGGTTTTTTCCCGGATCTGCACGCAGGTGACGCCGCCCCGGGTGGCAGCGGCGACGATATCGTGAAGTGACCGTTCACCTGCAAGCCCCTGATCGGTGACGAGATAGAGTGAGAGGTCGAGATGCCGGCGCTTCATCGCCCTACGATTCCTCGATGCGGGCGCCGGAACCGAGCTTTTCCGGAGTGATGGTATACAGGGCGTCGAGCATCCCCGTCATAAAGCTCCCCGGTGCTGCGGCGCTTTCGGCAGCAACTTCACCTGCCAGCCCGAAGAAGGCGAGGGCGGTCGCCGTTGCGCTGACCGGATCCGGATCAACGGCGAGGAAAGCGCCGATGGTGGCGGTGGCGGTACATCCCGTTCCGGTAACGTATCCCATGAGGGCGTGACCGTTTGAAACGCGGATCACCCGATTGCCATCGGTAATCAGATCGGTGGGGCCGGTGATGGCGAGGGTCGTTTCGAGCTCGCGGGCGAGGACCTGAGCTGTCTCAGCAGCCTCGTCAACCGCGTGCAGAGAATCGACGCCCTTTGTCATGGAGTCGCGGTGCCGCAGCGAGAGAATCTCCGAAGCGTTTCCCCGGATAACGCGTATGCTCGTCTGCTCGATGATCCTGTGCGCCGCATCCGTGCGGAGCGCCGTCGCACCCGAGCCGACGGGGTCAAGGATGACCGGCTTTCCGAGATCCGCTGCCTTCTTTCCTGCCAGAATCATTGATGCGATCCATTCATCGGTCAGGGTGCCGATATTCAGGACCAGTGCCCCGGCGAGCGAAACCATCTCTTCGACTTCGTTGTGTGCATGGGCCATAACCGGTGACGCCCCCATCGCGAGGAGGGCATTTGCCGTATAATTCATTACCACGTAGTTTGTGATATTGTGTATGAGAGGCTTCTGCTCTCTCACCGCTGCCAGATTGCGGGCAGCCTGTTCAGCAAGTGTTCCCATAGAAAAACTCCTGTGATATCTCAGATCATGGTGTTGTGTATATCGACGGCACAGAGCTTGCCGCACATGGTGCAGACGACCTTTTCGTTGTCTTCGCTCTGTGCACGGCGCTGTCTCGGAAGATTCGGATCGAGTGCCATGCGATACATGCCTTCCCAGTCCAGTGCCTTTCGGAACTTTGACATTTCACTATCCCGTTCCATGGCACCGCGAACCCCCTTCGCAATATCTCCCGAGTGTGCGGCTATCTTTGCGCTGATGACGCCGAGGCGAACATCCTCCACCGTGGGCAGGCAGAGATGTTCAGCGGGAGTGACGTAGCAGAGGAAATCTGCCCCGGCTGCTGCGGCGATAGCACCGCCAATCGCGCCGGTGATGTGATCGTAGCCGGGCGCGCAGTCGGTCGTCAGGGGGCCGAGAACGTAGAAGGGCGCTTCATCGCAGATGCGCTTTTGAATGATCACGTTGGCCTCAATCTGCTGGAGGGGGACATGTCCCGGCCCCTCAACGATTACCTGAACGCCTCTGTCTCGAGCGCGTTTGGTGAGCTCGCCGATGATGATGAGCTCTTCAAACTGGGCTTGATCTGATGCGTCGGCAATACCGCCCGGCCGCAGGCCATCACCGAGGCTCAGCGTTACATCGTATTTAAAGGCGATGTCGAGAAGCCGGTCGTATTCCTCATAGAGGGGATTCTCACGGTGATGATGATGCATCCAGGCGGCGAGGAGGGAGCCTCCCCGACTGACGATTCCGGTCACACGGCTGGTCCGATTTGCCAGCGCGGAGCTTCGCTGAGTGACACCGCAGTGCACGGTGATGTAGTCGATCCCCTCCTCGCACTGTCGTTCGATTGAATCGAAGAGCAAGTCGGGGCTCATGTTGATAATGCTCTTATCCTGCGAAGCGAGCTCCGAAGCGACCGCATAGATGGGAACAGCGCCTACCATAACGCAGGAATTATCGAGTATCAACTTCCGTATTTCGGTAAGATTGCCCCCCGTCGAGAGATCCATGACACTATCGGTACCCATAATGAGAGACATCTTGAGCTTGTTCAGCTCCTCATCGGGATCGTTGTGATCCATCGAGGTTCCGATGTTGGCATTGATTTTGGTGCGTAACCCCTTCCCGATGCCTCTCGGCGTAAAGGAACGATTGACGTTCAGGGGGATAACAACCTTTCCGGAAGCAACGAGATCCCGTATCTCTTCGGGACTGAAACCCTCATCTTCCGCAACGGTTTTCATCGCATCGGTGATTATACCTTCTCGTGCTAAGCTTAATTGTGTCATTGCTCACTCCTTCTATGACGATCCTGCGAAAACAGATGGATGGGTTTTCGCAGGTCTCCTTATATAAGGGGACTTCAAAAAAGTATTAATATGATGTCTCCTTTGCCTGCGCTTGGTTGCACATCCTGTGCGCGTCGGCATGCGCGACGTCGTGTCGCTGTACGCACATTACCTGATAAAACCAGTTATTACAATTTGCGGATCAATATACATACCGGTTTTTAGAGGTGCCCATAATAAACAAAGCCGTCCCCCCGTAGGAAACGGCTTTAGCAGTCTCAAAATAGTAAAAAATGCTCTCGTCACGTCCCTACGCTGGAATTACCCAGATCAGGTTCAACGGGTATACTCTCAGGCTTTAATAGCCACCCCTTACATACCAGGTATTCTTGCAATAAAGGTATGTATTGAACGGGGCCGTGTCAAGTAAAAAAGGGTGGAATGAGAATTCTTCTGCGATAGCGCTGTAAGCGTGCTGCGGGGTATTTTGTTACGGGAACAATTTTTTTAGTTGATTACCGCCCTCTTCGGGGTACAATAAGCGCATGCACTCTTCAGGCGGTTGAGAAAGAAATGAATATATCTCTATCGTGCTCTTGATGGTGCGTGATGGCCTCCACAAAGCTTTTCACAAATAATTCAGTTCTGTATTACTCATTCTCAATTCGTCTTTCAGCGCAGAGTAAACGCACGTGAGACGATAGTCTGGAAGATACTGTAATAAAGGATGTCAGCCGCATGAGACGATCAATTGAAATGGAGGATATGATATGGCGAGCAAAGAACTGCAGGAACTTATCACCCTCTTGCGTTCGCTCCCCGATCGGTCGGGGCTCCCCTTTCCCCGGCGGCGTGAGGAGTTCGAAAAGGTTGCCTCGCAGCTGCCGGTTCCTGAAGGGGTCAGGAGCGAGCCGCTTCGGGTGCAGGGTATTCCCGCCGAGTGGATTCTCCCCGATACTGCCGGCGAGGGGGCACTCCTCTATCTGCACGGCGGCGGCTACACCATCGGCTCCATCAAAACGCATCGTGCACTCGCCGCGCGTGTCGCTCTCGCCGCAGCGGTACCGGCGCTCATGATAGACTACCGGCTCGCACCGGAGCATCCCTATCCGGCTGCGGTGGAGGACGCTGTCGCTGCCTATCGATGGTTGCTGGGCAGGGGATTTTCACCTGCGCGGATCGGCATCGCCGGAGATTCGGCGGGCGGAGGGCTCACGGTGGCCGCACTCGTTGCCCTGCGCGAAAAGGATATGCAGATGCCGGCAGCGGCTGTCTGTCTCTCACCCTGGGTCGATATGGAGATGATAGGGGAATCGATGCGTACCAGAGCGGATATCGATCCGGTTGTTCAGCCCCTTTCGCTCCAAGAGATGGCCGAGGCCTATCTCGGCGACGCCGATCCGCGGACACCGCTCGCCGCACCGCTCTATGCCGATCTCACGGGATTGCCGCCGATGCTCATTCAGGTGGGAACCGCAGAAGTGCTGCTCGACGATGCGACACGCCTGGCCGAGCGGGCGCGTGCAGCAGGCGTCGATGTCACCTTGGAGCCCTGGGATGATATGGTACACGTCTGGCATTTTTTTGCCGCGATGCTTCCGGAGGCCGGGCAGGCGATCGATCGCATTGGCAGCTTTATACAGCGGCACCTCGGATAATGCACTGCCGGGAATACCTCTCATCGAAAGGAACATGTCGATGAAAAATCCTGCCTTCAGAATTACTGGAATAGTACTCATCTCACTGATTATCGGGATCTGTTCGGCCTGGTGGACGCTCACCGGTCTCATCGATGCAATGACCGTGAAAAACGGGCCGTGGCGGGT
The DNA here is from genome assembly GCA_964652955.1 of uncultured Leptospirales bacterium. GTDB lineage: Bacteria > Spirochaetota > UBA4802 > UBA4802 > JAKQUI01 > CAZZCF01. The sequence continues at coordinate 13,157 of CAZZCF010000050.1, read as the reverse complement.
CAATCTCAGTATCGGGACGGCGCAGACGAACAGGTATCTGCGGGCCGGGGTGGCGCGCATCGGCCTCTTCGCGCTCAAGAATACCGAAGCGGTTTACTTCATCGCCCTGAACGACTCCGAGGGGGAACCGCTCACCTCACGATGCGATTATCGGATTGTCGGAGGGGACCTCGATGCCCGGTGGTGGAGCATCACCGTCTACGGCTCCGATTTCCACCTGATACCGAACGAGCAGAACCGGTACTCCTTTTTTGGCGGAACGCTCCCGCGGGATGAGCGCAATCAGTGGACGGTGTTCCTCTCGACGAAGCCGCAGGAGGGAAACTGGCTCCCCGCCGGTGACGATGAGCAGCTCTATCTGAATCTCCGCCTCTACCGGCCGGGGAAATCGGTCTATGAAGATCCCGATACCATACCGCTGCCTGAGATAGTCAGGGAGGTGTGCCGATGAAATGGATAAAGACAGCAGCGATAGTGCTCATCCTGTCGGTGATATTTCATCTTATCTTCATCACGGTGTTCCCCGGCGCCATGATGTATGCGGTTCTGCGGGTTATCAGGGGCGACCGGGCGGTGAATGATATCTATCACGGGGAGCTTGATACGGCGGGGAGTGATCCGGTCCCGATGACCAGCCCGAATCTCCTGAAATCGACCTGCATCTTCGATGTCTCGGAGAAGCCGCTGCGAATCACGGCGAGCGTTCCCGATACCTACTGGTCGATATCCTTCTATGCGAGCAACACCGATAACTTCTTCGTTCGAAACGACGAGCAGGTTCCCTCGAAAGAGATAAAGCTTCTCCTCGTGAATCGCGAGTATCCTCATACAGGGAAGGAAGGGGTGGTCGTTTCACCGACCGATACCGGATTTATGATCATACGTATGCTCATCACGCGTCCCGAAGGGATGAAGGAGCTGAAAGAGATACAGGGAAAAGCGGTCGTTGAGCAGCTCGCGGGGTACTGAGCGAGCATGATGGCACTCTTCGCGATTGCGTGCCCTGATGCGTGCTCGGAGCGGGCCCCGCGCGCTCCTTTTCCCCGCTGTGGTTGATCAGGGGTAAACGGAATTGACCGCCGATTGGCGCGCGCGGGGCAGTCGGTGTCTGCTGCCGGATTAGACGAGCTTGATTATGACAATGACCAGAATCACTACAACGAGAATGTAGACTATCATAATCACCTCCTCTCCTTAAAGTGAGAATACCGTGCATCCTCTTCATTGCAAAAGGAAGCGGACGGGTTAACAGGACAGTGAATAGCGGCTCTCCTGCTTTTCCTGTTGTGTGCGAATATCATACCCCCTGATCCCTTCAGGATGCGTCATGATATGACGCTCCCCCTGAAAAGTCAAATTATTATCGAAAGCCCGCCGTGCCTCTTCACATCCTGAAGAGAACCCCCTCCCGTGCGAAGAGGATTCGGGAGAGGAGAATGGCGAGAACGATGTATGCCAGCGACCAGGAGAGGGTTATGGCGATGCTCGCCGGTTCGACGATGCCGATGGCGAGCTCCTTTATGGTGATGCTGATATTGACCAGGGGGATGTGCAGATAGGGTGGATCGAAATTCTTCGGGTCGACCATAACGGAGCTGTATCCGGCAGCGACACTGATGATAATGACCGGCAGGAAGTAGGTCTGCGCTTCCCTGGATGAACGGGCAAAGATGCTGATGGCCAGCTCGGTGGCGCCGAAGATCATCGTCAGGATAACGGTGAGGAGGGCGATGAGACCGAGCGGCAGCGGAGACATGGCGAAGGAGAGTTTATCCGCGCCGAAGAAATCGGGGCTGATTGCGAATGAGATGATAAGGCCGCACATGAAGGCGATGACACCGATAATCCCCATGGCGGTTACGGCGAGGAACTTGCCGATGAGGAGAGATATCCGATCAACGGGTGTGCTCAGGAGCGGTTCCAGCGAGGATCGCTCCTTTTCGCCGGCGATGAGATCGGCGGCGACGGCAAGGGGGCTCGTTGCGGAGAAGACGAGGAGCAGGAGCGGCAGCAGCAGGGAGAGGAGCATCGTGCCGGTGCCCGTCTCCTCGTCGAGTGTTGTTTTCTTCTTTATGGCGATCGGTTTCAGGAGCGATCGGTCAATTCCTCGAAGGGTTAATCGCTTCTGCAGTATCGTCCGGCCGTGGCTTTCGATGATATCTTTCAGGATGCCATAGGCCATGAGCGAGATCTGGCTGGTGTTGTCAACCGCGATGGTGACGGTTGCCGTTTTCCCCGCTTCGAGCATCTGCGCAGAGTTGTCGGGGATCATTATCACTGCGTGTACCGTCCCCGCTCGCAGGTCCGCGAGCGGTTCGTCCGAGGGACGCACGGTGATGTTCTTCTGTGCATTCAGAAAGCGGCGCAGTGAAGGGTTCTGCCCCCGTATCGCTATTCTGAGATGATCGCGCAACTGTTCATTCCTCCTGACGTTGACGTTCATGATTGAGAATATGAGGGGGAAGAGGATGATAGGGATGATGATGCTCACGAGCACCGTCCGTTTATCCCGGAGCAGGTCCCGTATCTCCTTTCTCAACACCACGAAAATCATCTCAGGCGTCTCCTTCACCGATGCGTGAGAGGAAGATCTCTCCGAGCTTCCGGCCGTGCTTCTGCAGGAGCGCTGAAACGCTCATGTCCTCAAGCAGACGACCCTGATGGATGATAATAACCCGATCACAGAGCTTTTCTATCTCATCGGTCTTATGGCTCGAGAAGAGAATCGCCCGCTTCTCCTCCCTGCACCGGGTGATGAAATCCTGCACGATCAGAGATGACGAGACATCCAGCCCGGTAGTCGGCTCGTCAAAGAGCATCACCGCGGGCCGGTGAACGACGGATCGGGCCAGCGCCGTTTTCTGCCTCATGCCCCGCGAGAAGGTGCCCACCCGTCTGTCGATATACTCCTCCATGCCGAACAGCACCGAGAGCGCGTTGACCCGTGCTGCGGTCGTGTTTCGGTCCATGCCGTTGAGCTGGGCGAAGTAGGTTATGTTCTCGCGTGCCGTGAGCCGGTCATAGAGGCCGCTCTCGCCGCCGAAGAGTATCCCTATCTGCGAGCGGACCGCCGCCGGTGCCGTGATGATATCATGCCCCGCGACCGTCGCCGTGCCGGCGGTCGGTTTCAGCATGGTGGCGAGCATTCTGAGGGTGGTTGTCTTCCCCGCCCCGTTCTCTCCGAGGAGCCCGACGATCTCACCCTGCCGGACGGTGAAGCTGAGATCGCTGACGGCCTTCACCCCGTTGAATGTTTTGCTCAGCGCCCGTAATTCTACCATTGCGTTACAGATGAGGGGGTAATGAGTTTTTATCCTTTATAAAATAATGGCAATCGGCGTGAATTTCGCAATACCCCTTGAAGTGAATCGATCTTCACCTGATTGCGGGATATCACTACCGGAAGCGGCTTTCTTTCGCAATAACTATTTTTTGCGGCTTTCCTATTTCAGGCATCTTCCCTTTTTCCTCTTGATTTTTTTACCGGACTCCCCGCATATCATCTGCGGGGGACTCCGAATTCTCGGATCGGTACGGTATATCTGAGTTCAATGATGAATGAATAGAGATCGGGGAGCCTTCCCCAAAGGATAACGTTTACACTACACTTCATTGCGAGCCCCTCGAGTTCTCTCGGGGTAAACTTTGCGAAGGTCGCTCTTTCCCATCTCCCCCAGGGGGGCTTCCTCCCTTCGGTCGGGGCGCAGGGATCGCGACATTCGGGCATCCGTGCCCAGCACAATCTCTTTTTAATGTATTGGGGATGTGAAATGAATAGAGATTGCGGACCGCAGGATGTGGGGGGTGCCTGCGGAGACACGGCCGCTCTCGTACATCCCTGTACTCCGCGGCATTCATACCTCCTGTACAGCAGACGTCGGGAGGCCTTCGTCGCGGTGCTCCTCGCGATGACATGTTGTTTGTTTGAAAACCCCCGTTGGGGGAGAGAAAATATCATACAGATCCTCAAGAGACTGAAAGAAATGAGGTTGCCATGACAACAGAGAGTGGAGCCGGCTATGACATAGACGAGATGATACAACAGGATGTGAACCACCTGTGGCATCATCTGATGCAGCACAAGGTCTTTGAAACAAGTGAGCCGACGATTATCGTTGAAGGCAGGGGAATGATCGTGAAGGACATTCGCGGCCGGGAGTATCTCGATGCGGTCTCGGGCGGCGTGTGGAGCGTGGTGGTCGGTTACGGAAGGGAGAGCATCGCCGCGTGCGTTGCCGAACAGCTTGTGCGGATGCCATACTATGCGGGGATTGCAGGCAATATCCCCACCATACAGCTTGCCCGGAAGCTCGTCGATCTGCTCCCGCATCTGAACAGGGCGTACTTCTCCAACAGCGGCTCCGAGGCAAATGAGAAAGCCTTCAAGCTCATCCGGCAGAGTGCCCATCTCACGGGAACAGGCAAGTACAAGATACTCTACCGGGATCGGGACTATCACGGAACGACCTTTGCCGCCCTGAGCGCCACCGGGCAGCAGGAGCGGCGGGTGGATTACGAGCCGCTGGTAGACGGCTTTGTGGAATTTCCCCACGCCTGCTGTTACCGCTGCGCCTTCGGGAAGGAGTACCCGGGCTGTGATATCGACTGCGCCCGTGTTGTCGAGGAGATCATTCAGCGGGAGGGGCCCGAGACGGTCGGCGGTATCATTGTTGAGCCGGTTACGGCCGGCGGCGGTATCATCCCCCCGGTGCCGGAATACTATCCGATTCTGCAGGATATATGTAAAAGATACGGGGTTCTCATGATCATGGACGAGGTGGTCTGCGGATTCGGCAGAACGGGGAAGATGTTCGGCTTTGAGCATTACGATGTTGAGCCCGATATGGTGACCCTCGCGAAAGGGCTGGCGAGCTCCTATATGCCCATCTCGGCGACCGTGGTTTCGGAGGAGGTGTTTAATGTCTTTGTAAACGATCCCGGAGATCGGATGTCCTTTTTCAGGGATATCAGCACCTTCGGCGGTTGTGCCGCGGGGAGCGCCGCCGCGCTCGAGACGATACGGATTATCGAAGATGAGAATCTCGTTGAAAACAGCAGGATCAGGGGCGATTATCTGTTCGAGCGGCTTCAGGAGCTGCGGGATTTTGCTGTTGTCGGAGATATTCGGGGCAAGGGGCTCTTCGCGGGGATCGAGATCGTCGAGGACAGGAAAACCAAAACGCCTGCGGACGAGCGGCTCTTCGGGGAGCTGATCGCGGCAATAAGGGAGAAGGGCGTCCTGGTGGGGCGGACCAATCGGAGCATCCCCGGCCTGAACAATACCATCAACCTGGCCCCGGCGCTGATTGTGACGAAGGATGAGATTGATAGAATCGTCTCGGCGATTCGACATGCTCTCGAGAAGGTAAGCCGGTGAAACCGAGAACGGCGATTCTCATCGGGGCGGGGGATCGCGGCACGGTATATACCGGCTATGCCCGCAGTCATCCCGATGCGCTTCGCATTGTGGGAGTTGCCGAGCCGATTGCCGAGCGGCGGGAGCGCATTGCCGCGCTGCACGGGATTCCCGCCCGGGCGGCGTTTCGCACCTGGGAGGAGGTCCTCGATCAGCCACAGATTGCCGACGGCGCTCTTATCGCAACACAGGATACGATGCACGTGGCGCCCGCCGTGGCCGCGCTCGAGAAAGGCTATCATGTGCTCATGGAGAAGCCCATGGCGCTGACCCTCGAAGAATGCACGGCGGTTGTCGACGCGTCGCTTCGCACCGGGCGCACCCTGAATGTCTGCCATGTGCTCCGCTATACCGATTTTTTCAATCGAATACGGCAGATACTCGAAGACGGAATCATCGGCGATGTCTATTCCATCTATCACGCCGAGAATGTATCCTATTACCATATGGCGCACTCCTTTGTGCGGGGCAACTGGTGCAGCAGCAGCGAGGCATCTCCCATGATTCTTGCCAAGTGCTGCCATGATATGGATCTCATCTACTGGTATGCGGGAAGCGCTCCGTCACGGATAAGCTCCTTCGGCGGGCTCCATCACTTTACCCCCGGGAATGCGCCGGCGGGAGCTCCCGAGCGGTGCACCGACGGGTGCCCCGCCACGGGCTGTCAGTACGATGCGGTGCAGACCTATCTCCACGGCATCCCCCTCAAGCTCGGCATTACCAAGACCGACTCGATTCCGGCCCGGCTGGCGGCGCGGTTCATGCTCCGGTTTCCCCGGCTCGCCGGACACCTCCCCTGGCTCTCCCAATTCCGAGAGTGGCACCTGTGGCCGACCAGCACGATTACCGAGGATCTCTCCGAGGAGGGGATTATGCGCGCGCTCAGGGAGGGGCCCTACGGGCGCTGCGTCTACCGGTGCGACAACGATCAGGTGGATCATCAGGAGACGATTATCGAATTCGAGAACGGCATCACGGCGATGCTCAAGATGCACGGCCACGCCGAACAGGAGGGACGAACGGTGCGCATTGACGGGAGCAGGGGAACGATTCGCGGCAAGTTCGGCGGCGGCGGGCGTCTCGAGGTGCACCTGCATGCGACCGGCAAACGGATGGTCTACGGCGTGAAGACGGATCTCATCGGGCACGCCGAAGGGGACGAGGGGATCATGGAGAATTTTATTGCCGTTCTGAACGGCGGCCGGGGGCTGACCAGCGCCCGGGATTCGCTGCAGAGCCATCTCATGGCCTTCGCGGCTCATACCGCGCGGGTGGAGCAGCGGGTGGTGCAGTTTTCGGAGTATGCTGATGAGTGACGAGTGACAGGTGAGGAGAGGGTGGGTGGAACCTCTGATTGTGAAAATAAACGCGGATGCTGTTGCCATTTTTTATTTTCACTTTTCCCATCTTTGTTTTCTTTGTCCGTAATAAATGTTCGAATCATCGATTATTATTAAAGTGCTATTTTTTTTATTAATTTTAAGATTCTTTCCACTTCAGTAACTGAGAATAATTTATAAATGAATGCTGTTTAATCAAGTAACCTCAAAAAAATTCATGATTAATTACGCTTTGTTACATTATGGCAAAATATCGAGTGGACGTGTCTCCAATTACATTGGAGCCACGTGGCATTCGCTCTCATCTGTGTTTGATGATTAACATATAATGCCTGTGACGTGCACGGACGCACTAATGTGCTGAACACGATGTTCGAATGTGCCAAACAGGATGTTTTAATGCAGGGGCGTGCACGGAGGTACATAGCGCCTGCCCGAAGCTGCGCAGGAGGCGCAAATAAGCTTTGGCCCGCGATGACACGGAGGTCAAGGAGCCGCCTCATTGAGATATTTTTGCCATTTACACGAGAGTAGTCAATAGACGTTTATTCATTTGGTTTCGAGATCTTACTATTAAATTTATTAAGATGTATCTCAAAAATCACATTTTTCAGAGGTACCTTAATCAAAAACATTATGTGAGCTGTTTTGTAATAGAATGTAATGTCGGAAAAAGATTGAAAAGATACAAAAAATATGAATATTGATGATCAAAAGTGTTGACAGAGAGAATATTTCAATAAAGGCTCAAATTATTGAATGGCATTCGGAATTTGAAAATCATTTGAATGCGTAGAGAGATATCGGTATACAGGAGATGTGATACCCAATACGCATGAGAATGAGCAAGCGAGGTGAACAGATGAACGGAGTGGAGAGGATGATCACGGCGCTCTCTCGGGGAGTGTCCGACAGGGTTCCGCACTGGGAGCTGGCGTACAATGAATCGTCGATTGTGAACATCGCGCGTCAGTTTACCGATGATGTGCCGGAGCCCGATTATATTCAGCGGATACCCTTTGAAGAGAAGGTGCGGCTCTTCGAGGCGGTGATTCTGATAATGGAAGAGCTGGATGTGGACGGGATAACGCTCCGGATCTTCCCGGAGAGCGAGCTCCTTGACGGCGACTATCTGCGTGATGACTGGGGGGTGACCTTCATGATGAGCCCCTACGGGGAGTCGCTCGTCAGGGACGGCCCCATCAAGGATGAGGCGGATCTCAAGAACTACAAGCCCCCTCACATAAAGGAGTCCGATCTCCTGGCGTTGATGTACTGCGTCGAGCGGTTCAAAGGGAGACGCGCGATTGTCCTGAGCGTGCAGTGCCCCTTCCGCCGATCCTGGAACCTCCTGGGCGGCATGAAATACCTCCTCATCAATTACCGGAAGAATCCGAATCTCGTTCACCGCATTGCGCGCATCGTTACCGATTATACCATCGAGGCGCTTTCGATGGGGGTGAAGCTCGGTGCCGATATCATATGCCTCGACGGCGATCTCGCCCATAACACCGATCTCATCATCTCGCCGGATCAGTTCCGCACCTTCGTGAAGCCGTATTATATCGAGATAGTCGAGCACGTACACCGGATGGGATTGAAAATTATCAAGCATACGGATGGCAATCACTGGAAGATCATGGAAGATTTTCTCGAGATCGGATTTGACGGCATTCACCCCATTCAGCCGCAATGCCTCGACCTGGCCACGGTGAAAAAGGAGGTGGGCGATCGCATATGCCTTCTGGGGAACATCGATTGCATGTTCACCCTGGTATCGGGAAGCATTCAGGAGGTTGAGGAGGAGGTGAAGCGGGCCATCGAGATTGCGGCGCCGGGAGGAGGCTACATTATCGCGTCGTCGAATACCATACATCCCGGCGTGAAGGCCGAGAACTATATTGCCATGGTCAAGGCGGCCCATAAATACGGCGTTTATGGCAACGGGCTGCGGTAAGAGCGGACCTCGCGAATGAGCTCTCGTCTGCTGCGCATCTGTGCCGCCTGGTGAGCGGCGGGGGCATTCATCGCCTTCAGTGATGGGCGCTTCAAATGAATCGAGCGGACAGAGAAGGATCTCACTGGTATTCTGCAGGGGTTCCTGTGTATCCCGGTGCATGATATAACCATTTCTTTTATAAATTACCGGTGAGTCGCTGCTTCCTCAAAAGTACCCGCACTTTCTGCATTTGATCGGATCCACGAGTATCTCTCCGTATTACGATGTTTACCGAAGACTGGCAGAAGCCTGTACATCCGCCGAGCGAGTTCTCGGATACAGGACGAACCGGATTGTTACCGTGTGGAGTGAATCAGCGGTGCCCTCCTGACAGTACCCGGAGAGCTGCGCAACGTAATCCCTGCCAACGCTATTTTTCGGCTACGGGAGGGTTTGAAACCTGCGCGATAAAAATCCCCGGACCGGTATTTTCTCCAGATAATAAAATCCTTGCCTTTTTGCATCGCCCTCACATCAATGAGAAGTGCACACGAACTCCCGGGGATTTGTTGTTGAAGAATTGTCTGTCATCGCGAGCGCCTGTCTGCTGTCAGGCAGGCGGTGAAGTGATCTCTGCTTATGGTGATTAACCGTTCAATGAATACGGATTGCAGCACGGGCATTCCCTGCGGTCACTTCGCCGCCCGGGGCTCCTCGCAATGACAATTCGGATATCACGTTACCCGTGATGACATGGTACGCGGTCATAAATCAACGGTGAGCAGGTGTTAGAGAGAGGAGCAGTAATGCGCGAGTTACACGTTGATACAATCGCTGCAGCGGTGCGCGATCTGGCCATAGAAGCGAACTGCGAGCTGGGCGACGATGTGATCGCCGCTTTGCGCCGCGCGGTAGAAGAGGAAGAATCGCCGACGGGGAGGGAGATACTGAACGATCTACTGGAGAATGCCCGGATTGCCCGGGAGGAGCGGATGCCGATCTGCCAGGATACCGGCCTTGCCGTGGTGTTCGTCGAAATCGGCCAGGAGGTGCATCTCGTCGGGGGAGCGCTTTCCGGGGCCATCGAGGAGGGAGTCCGGCGGGGATATCGTGATGGATATCTCCGGATGAGCACCTGCCATCCCTTTACCCGCGAGAACAGGGGCGATAATACGCCTGCCATCATACATTACGAAATCGTCAGCGGAGAGGGGCTCAGGATTACCTTCGTTCCCAAGGGGGGAGGGAGCGAGAACATGAGCCGGGGGATTGTGCTGACACCGGCAGAGGGCGTTGAGGGAGTGCGGGATTTTGTTATCGCCACGGTCAGGGATGCGGGAGCGAAGCCGTGCCCCCCAACCATTGTCGGCGTCGGCATCGGCGGAACCTTTGAGATGGCGGCGCTTCTCGCGAAGCGGGCAATACTTCGCCCTCTGGGGAGCATCAATCCCGATCCGGAGCTGGCCGCGCTGGAGACGGAGTGGCTGCGGGCAGTCAACCGGCTCGGTATCGGTCCACAGGGACTGGGCGGCCGCATCACCTCCCTCGCCGTTCACATCAAGAGCATGCCCTGCCATATCGCCAGTCTCCCCGTCGCGGTCAATATGCAGTGCCATGCCGCGCGCGCACGGGAGGTCGAGCTATGAGTCAGGCTGCTCCCCGTATCCTCGGCACGCCGCTGAGCATCGATGATGTTGAACCGCTCCGGGCGGGCGATCGCGTGCTCCTAAGCGGAACGATCTATACCGGAAGAGACGCAGCGCATCAGCGGCTCGACAGGCTCATCCGGAGCGGCGAGACGCTCCCCTTCGATCCGGAGGGGCAGGTGATCTACTATGTCGGGCCGAGCCAGCCGAAGCCGGGATGGGCGGTGGGTTCAGCGGGCCCGACTACCAGCTATCGGATGGATCCCTATACTCCCGGTCTCCTCGCGCGGGGGCTCAGGGGGATGATAGGGAAGGGGCCCCGCGGCCCGGCGGTGAAGGAGGCGATGAAGGAGCATCGTGCCGTCTACTTCGCAGCGGTGGGGGGCGCCGGCGCCCTCCTCGCACAGCGCATACGCTCGGCGGAGATCATCGCCTATCCCGAGCTGGGGCCGGAGGCGGTCTATCGCTTCGAGGTGGAGGATTTCCCCCTCATCGTGGCAATAGACTGCAGCGGAAGCGATCTCTACGAGGAGGGGGTACTGAAGTACCGGCTCGGTGAGTGAGGGATTCTGATAAAGTACTATCAAGGATCATTGAATCAGATATTTTATGTTACAATTTTTTCTGAACCATTCAAAATTCCTCTGTCTCCCAGCCGAAAGCACAGCGTCTGCGAAGGCTGGTTCCTCTTTGAAAAGAGGGGTAAATTCCGGTTTACGCAACCGGAACGGTGTCCATTTTTTGTCTCGCCACAAAAAATGGACGAAAAAAAGGCGCCCCTGCGGGGAGCCGGTATTGCTTATCGACACTCTTTCCAAAGCCTGCGGCAAAACATCCTGTTTTTCCTCGGCTATGCGCTCGGCATCCGTGCCTCGCTTAAGGATGGTAAGGCTATAATTGCAAAGCTTAAATGTTATGATCTAAGTTCAATACGAGTTATAAAATAACATGAAACTAGACCTCTTAATGGCAGCCTGCGCCCCGAATGTTTAAATGTCCCGGCATGTTGTATATACTGAATAACAGATTGAATCATCGTTAACAATATCGGTCCTGGAGAATCAATATACTCGGTCGTCCAGCCGAAAGCACAGCGTCTGCGAAGGCTGGTTCCTCTTTGAAAAGAGGGGTAA
>CAZZCF010000050.1:0-1583 GCA_964652955.1 uncultured Leptospirales bacterium | reverse complement strand
TTTACGCAACCGGAACGGTGTCCATTTTTTGTCTCGCCACAAAAAATGGACGAAAGAAGTGCTGGCCACAGAAGGGAAGGAGCGGCGCGCGGAGCGAGGTTATCGAAATGTCCCGGAGTGTTCGTAAACGAATATCATAAATATCAATCTTTTTTACCGTTCTCTCCACCTCTGTATAAAGGGAGCGGATTCTCGCTTATTCATCAGGGAACGTGATCGTTATAATGGTTCCCTCCGTCCGATCGATTTCGATTGTGCCGTGCAACTGCTTTACCAGTGAATGTATGATGCTGAATCCGAAGGAACCCGTTTCACCGAATTCAATGCCTTCAGGTATTCCCTTCCCATTGTCGCTGACGATGAGGAAATTAGTATCATCTTTCTTCTCGAAGAGGATGTGAATCTCCCCTCTTTCGCTTCCGGCAAATGCGTGCTTGCACGCGTTCGTGATGAGCTCGGTGATTATAAGAGCAGAAGGTATCGCCCGGTCGATGCTGAGATGCATATCTGATATGGTATGCACAATTCTTATTTTTCCCCTTTCGAGGCCAAGCGATTCGATTAATATCGATGAAATTTTCTTTAAATAGAGGTCGCAGTCGACCTGCGTGAAATCTTCGGACTTGTAGAGCATTTCATGAACCAGCGCCATTGCGCGTATACGACGATCAAGATTCTGAAATATGCCGAGGGATTCCTTATCGGATATCTGTCTTGCATGGAGGTTGGTGAGACTCGATACTATCTGCATGTTGTTCTTCACCCGATGATGAATCTCCCTGATGAGAACCTCCTTCTCCCGCAGTGATGCCTGGAGCTGCTCCTCGGCAATCTTCCGTGAGGTTATATCGCGAACGACTGCCTGAATCAGCTTCCGGTGACGGAAGCGAAAGGCCACGAGGATCACTATGGCGAAGAAGTCCTCTCCGTTTGTCCGCCGGTGCACCCACTCGAAGCGGTTGCTCCCCTTCTCGAAGGCTTCTGCTATCATCTCATCGGCCTTCTCCCGGGAGCCGCGGCCATCGGGCTGGCTCGCCGGGGAGATGTCGGCCGGATGGCGACCGATAAACTCCTCTCTCCTGTCAATGCCGAATATCTTGAGGGTGGTTTCGTTGCCATCGACGAAGCGATTGTTTTCGAGTATCATAATTGCGTCGGGTGAGTGATGGAATATGGTCCGGTAGCGCTCCTCGCTCTCCTGCAGGGCCGCTTCGATATTTTTGATATCGGTGATATCGGTGAGAACGCCGCGCATCTTCTTGAACCGGCTGCCCTCATATATCCCCTTTGTGCGGGTGAGCAGCGAGACTGTTTCGCCTGTTCTGGTCTTAATCCTGAATTCGAACTGATCCGATTTGCCCGTATCACGAACTCGCTTGTATTCTTCCAGTACTTTCGGCACATCTTCTTCGATTACGATGTCGGTACAGAGCCTCCCGATAAGCTCTTCCGGCCTGAATCCGTAGAATTCCGTTGCGCTGCTTAAATACTCAAATTTTCCCCGATTGTCGAGGATGTATATGATATCATTCAGATCCTCGACGAGATCCCGGTAATCCAGATCTCGATCCCTGACGGTTTTT
>CAZZCF010000049.1:11381-26504 GCA_964652955.1 uncultured Leptospirales bacterium | reverse complement strand
GACTCCTGCGCGAAAGTAAAAATTTACAAGGAGAAATAACATGGCACGATACGGCATGGTCATCGATCTCAAGCTGTGCATCTCCTGCAATGCCTGCACCATGGCCTGCAAGGCCGAGCACGGCACGCAGCCGGGCGTCTTCTGGTGCAAGGTGCTGGAGAAGGAAACGGGAAAGTTTCCCAATGCCTCACGAATATTCTTGCCGGTTCTCTGCAATCACTGCGCGGATCCCCTTTGCGAAAAGGTCTGCCCCACCGGCGCGACCTTTATCAGCGAGGACGGCCTGGTTCTCATTGACTACGACAAGTGCATAGGATGCAAGGCATGCATGGCGGCCTGTCCCTATGACGCACGGACCTTTATCGACGAAGAGCGATACTATTTCCCCGATACTCCGATACCCTACGGCGTTGATGAGCTCAGGGGCCACAGGGGGATTGTACAGAAATGCAATTTCTGCATTGACAGGCTCAGGCGGGGAGAGGAACCTGCATGTGTGGAAGCCTGCCCGACGAGCTGCCGGGTCTTCGGCGATCTCGATGACCCTGAGAGCGAAGTCTCCCGGCTCATCAAGAGCCGGTACGGGTACCAGCTCCTTCCCGAGAAGGGAACGAATCCATCTGTTTACTACATTCGATAAAATGGCATAGAGGAGAGTGAAGCATGGCAATGACGGTAGCGGAAAAGGTACTGGCGCGCGCATCGGGAAAGGATGCCGTCAAACCGGGCGAGTACGTTACAGCCCGGATCGACAAGTTCATGTGCCACGAAGCCCTCGCGGCCGTTTATCTGAACCTCAGCGGCGCCGGCATACATGAGCTCGATGACCCGGACAGGGTTGTCGTCACTCTCGACCACTACGTCCCGGCGCCGACGGAGCGAGCCGCATCGATCCATCAGTTCGTTCGGGCTGCCGTCAATCAGTATAAGATAAAACACTACTATGGAGAGCGGGCGGGCATCGCCCATCAGGTTATGATGGAGAAGGGGCATGCGCTCCCGGGCGAGTTGGTCGTGGGCACCGATTCGCACACCTGCACCTACGGCGCGCTGGGGGTGGCTTCCACCGGCATCGGCATTACCGACATGACCTACGCGATGGCCATGGGAAACCTCTGGTTCAGGGTTCCGGAGACCGTGCGCTTCGTCATGAACGGTACGATGAGGCACCCCGTCACCTCAAAGGACATCATCCTCCACATAGCCGGTAAGCACACCGCCGAGGTGGCGCAGTACAAGTCGGTGGAGTTCACCGGTCCCGTCGCCGGGGAGATGAGCGTGGCCGGCCGGATGACGGTAAGCAACATGGCCGTGGAGATCGGCGCAAAGTTCGGCATTTTCGAGACCGACGAGAAGACGCGGCAATTCCTTGCGGAGCGATTCGACGGGGACATTGAGGATATCCGCTTTGACAGTGATGCCGGTATCGCCGAAACCCACGAGGTCGATGTTTCGGTGCTGGAGCCGCAGGTGGCGCTTCCCCATTCGGTCGACAATGTGAAACCGGTGTCGGCGCTCGAGCGCATCGAGATTCAGCAGGCGGTGCTCGGCTCCTGCACCAACGGGAGGCTTGAGGATCTCAGGATGGCGGCTGATATTCTTAGGGGGAGGGAGGTGCACCCGAATGTCCGCCTCCTGGTGATCCCCGCCTCATGGGCGATCTACCGGCAGGCGCTGGACGATGGCACCCTCGCCGCGCTCGTTGATGCGGGGGGCATCATACTGAACTCGAGCTGCGGCCCCTGCTTCGGCGCTCACCTGGGCCTGCTCGCTTCCGGAGAGCGGTGCGTATCCAGCACCAACCGGAACTTTCAGGGGAGGATGGGGAGCAGCAGGGCGGAGGTGTACCTGGCTTCGCCGGCGACGGTTGCCGCCTCGGCGGTAAAGGGATACATCGCCGATCCGAGGGAGATGTAGCAACAGGTAATCGGTAACGGGTAACCGGTGACGGGTGACAGGTGAAACGGAAAGAATGAGACAGGATTTACAGGATAAAAAATGATGATGTTTTCAGTACAAAGAACAGTTATTGAAAGAAGTTTTGAAATACTTTGATTGGAGAGTGCACATAATAATAACTTGATTGAGATGCTATGCGGTTATAAGTGTTTTTTACACAGTGATGATTCGTTGAAGTACCGCTCTGTCATTGCGAGGATCTTCAGCGACGAAGCAATTTATTTTCATTCGGGGTGCTTGTGGATTGAAGGCGAGAATGACAGATCGAAACTGACACTGAATTGAGATCGTTTCACTGATTAACGGAATTTTTTCAGTTTGGTAATAATTTATAAATCATGATAATCCTGTTAATCCTGTCGAAAGATCCTATGAGATACTGACAAGAGGAGATATATGAAACCATTTGAGGGAAGGGTCTGGAAATTCGGGGATAATATCGACACCGATCTCATCGTTCCCGGGCAGTACCTGGACGCGCCGATGGAGGAGGTGGTCAAGCACGTGCTGGTGAGCGTGAATCCCGATTTTGTAAAAGAGGTTAAAAAGGGGGATGTCATCGTTGCTGGTAAGAACTTCGGCTGCGGCTCGAGCCGGGAGAATGCGCCGGCCGCCATCAAAGAGCTGGGAATAAGCTGCATCGTGGCGGAGTCATTCGCGCGCATCTTTTTCCGGAATGCCGTCGCCATCGGCCTCCCGATTATAAGCTGCGCCGGTGTGCATGATGCCTTCGAGAACGGCGATGTCGCCCGCATAGGGATTCCCGAAGCTTCAGTTGAAAACAGGACGAAGAAGAGAGCGCTCAAAGCCGAGACTCTCTCCGATGAGATGATCAGCATACTCGGCAGGGGGGGGATCCTCGAGCTTCTGAAGGAGCGGATGGGGGGGAAGAAGCCGTAACTGTTCGGCGGCTACGGGCTGCGCTCACGGAATTCTCTATGGCGGTAATTCATAGAGGCTGTTTTTTTATCGTGCCGTAGGGATATGAAGGCATGCGAAAATTCATCTTGCAAGGGTGGGAAAAATGGAAAAGCGCGCGAAATTGAAAGGCATGATTGAGAGAGGAGAGCTGGTGCAGGCACCGGGCGCCTACGATGCCCTGACGGCAAAAATAGCCGAGGCGCAGGGATTCCCGGCCGTCTACATGACCGGCTATGGAACATCAGCTTCACGATTTGGTTTTCCGGATCTCGGGCTGCTCACCATGACCGAGATGGTGGAAAACGCTTCCCGAATGGCCGACGCCATCGACATACCGCTCATCGCCGATGCGGATACCGGCTACGGGAATCCAATCAATGTGGTCCGTACGGTGCGGGAGTACGAGAAGGGGGGGATAGCCGCCATTCACATCGAGGATCAGGTCTGGCCGAAGCGGTGCGGCCACATGGCGGGGAAGAAGGTCATCGATGCCAACGAAATGGTGGGGAAGATAAAGGCGGCGGTTGATGCTCGCCGCGATCCCGATTTTCTGATCATCACGAGAACCGATTCCATCGCGACGCACGGATTCGATCACGCCATCGAGCGTGGGCAGATGTTCGCCGAGGCGGGCGCCGACATTCTCTTCATCGAGGCGCCGGTCGAGCGGGAGCAGGTGGAGAAGATCCCGAGGCTCCTTCCGCAGAAGCCGCATCTCCTCAACCTCGGGCCGCGGACGCCCAATTTCTCCGTTGAGGAGATCAGGCAGTTCGGCTTCGCCGTTGTCATCTATCCGGGGCTCTGCCTCGCCGCGGCAATCACCGGCTGCATCGAGGAAGTGAAGCTGCTCAAGGAGACCGGCAGGCAGCGGGATTTCGGCGACTGGATACAGTCCTTCATCGAGCTCAACAACTTCCTCGGCGTTCCCTTCTATCAGGAGCTGGAGCAGAAGTATAAGACCTCCGGAGGGGAATAAAAAAGCCGGGACAAATATTTGGAGCGAGGGTGGATGCCGATGGAAATATTCAAGGATAAGATGGCCGTTGTCACGGGAGGCGCAGCGGGGATTGGCCGGGAGCTCTGCTATGGGCTGGCTCGATGCGGGGCCCGCGTTGTGATTGCCGACATAAACCGTGCTGGCGCCGGGAAAACAGCGGATGCCATCAAGGGGAATGGCGGCTGGGCCCGCGCCGAGATCTGCGACATGCGGAAAAGCGACTCGGTAAAAAAGCTCATCAGAAGCGTGGCGAAGGAGGGGCCGCTCGATTACATGTTCAACAATGCGGGAATCATAATGTTCGGCGAGTTCCGCGATATGGGCCTCGATCACTGGAAGAATTTTATCGAGAGCGACATCTGGAGCGTGATAAACGGAACGATGAGCTCCTATGAGGTCATGCGTGAACAGGGTTTCGGCCATATCGTTAACGTATCGTCGGTATTCGGCCTATTCCCCTTCGCGCTTGCGACCGGCTATGCTGCGGTCAAGCATGCCGTTGTCGGCTTCAGCCTCTCGCTCAGGCCGGAGGCGGCCGATTTCGGGGTAAAGATAAGCGTTGCCTGCCCGGGGAGCGTCGAGACGGAGATGAAAAAATCATACACGATTTTCAACGCGGATCGGGATGTGTTTAATTCATATATCATGAAACAGATAACCCCAGAAAAAGCTGCGCAAAAGATCATCAAGGGAGTAAAACGGAATAAGGGACTCATCGCCTTCCCCTATTACGATCTCATCCCCTGGTGGCTGTACAGGATACACCCATCGATGAACAACTTCTGGCAGCGAAAGATGGTCAGGCTCTTTCGGGAAAAAGCCCGGCATGGCTCGTAGGTTTTCGAAAACGGCCGCCACCCACTGGTGCTCCTGCTGCAGCGTGTGACAGCGGTACGCTGAATCCTCATTCGGGTATTTTATTCCTTGACGATACCTCTGCATCGCTGTAGAGCTATGTGCAGCGTCATTCCATCTCAATGGCAGGGAGGATCGCAATAATGAATGATGGTGAACAGCTCTATTACGGCGGTGACATCTACACAGTTGACGGCAGGAATCCCTCCGCGGAGGCGGTCGCCGTTTCCAATGGGAAGATTCTGGGCGTGGGTTCAAAATCATACTGCGAATCGATTCTCGGCTCCGGCTATCAGTCGATTGATCTCAAGGGGAATGCCATGCTCCCCGGCTTTATCGACACCCATCTCCATCCCCTCCTGATGGTATATTTCGATATGAACATAAATTTGCACGGCATCGGCTCCATGAAGGAATTGCAGGAGAAGCTCGGCGCCGCCGAACGGGAGAAGGAACCGGAGCTCTGGGTGCTGGGGCTCAACTTCGACGAGCAGTCATTTGACAGGCCGCAGGTCCCGACGCGGCACGATCTCGATAGGGCCTGTCCCGGGCGCCCGGCGCTTGTCGTGCGGCACGACGGCCATATGGTGATTGCGAATACCATGGCAATCGAGGCGTCGGGAATCTCCCGCGAGACACCCGATCCCGACGGGGGAACCATCGACCGCGAGCCTGACGGCTCACCCGCCGGCCCTTTCCGCGAGAATGCGGTCCCCCTCGTTCTCAGTAAGATGCCCCTTCCCGATGAAAAGACCATTATCGAGGGCGCCCAACTATCTTTCAACCGCCTCTCTCGACTCGGCATAACCTCTGCGGGGATAATCCTCCAGACCGACGAAGAGGGACCGGCCGGCGCCGTCGGCGCCTACGATGTCCCCCTCATGCAGATGCTCCTCGAATATGTAAAGATAAATCTCTACTCGCTGATTACCACAACCGATATCGATACGGCGACGGAGCTTTTGAAGTCACCCCTGCATCAGCCTGCATTCGGTGTGAGGCGGGTCGGCGCTATCAAGCTGCACTCCGACGGCACCTTCGGGTCGGCAACGGCGTTCATGCGGGAGCCCTTTGCTGACTACCCCGAAACGCGGGGATATCTCAAGGTGAGCGCAGACGAGCTCTATCGCGTTATGGTGGATGCCCATCGGGCGAATTTCCAGATTGCCATTCACGCCATTGGGGATGCGGCGAACCGGACCTGTGTCGATCTCTACGAACGGCTCCTGCGGGAGTATCCCCGGGCCGATCACCGGCACCGCCTGGAGCACGCGTCGGTTCTCGATCCGGAAGTGATTTCCGATATGGCGCGCCTTGGAATCGTCGCATCAGTGCAGCCGATGTTTATT
This sequence comes from uncultured Leptospirales bacterium, assembly GCA_964652955.1. GTDB lineage: Bacteria > Spirochaetota > UBA4802 > UBA4802 > JAKQUI01 > CAZZCF01. The sequence continues at coordinate 20,423 of CAZZCF010000049.1, read as the reverse complement.
CACTCCGAGAAGGACTGGCTCCATCGCCGTCTCGGGAAGGAGCGGCTCAAGTGGGTCTATCCCTTCCGCTCGCTCCTCGAAGCCGGGGTGAGGGTCGCCGGCGCCTCCGACGCTCCCGTCGAGTCAATCGACGTCCTCCACGCCCTGCAGTGCTGCGTGACCAGAGAGGGATTCGAACCGCAGGAGTGCGTCACTCCCGAGCAGGCTGTCAGGATGTTCACCATCGACGCGGCCTACGCGCAGTTCGAGGAGTCGGTGAAGGGGAGCATCGCGGAAGGGAAGCGGGCCGATTTTGTCGTGCTCGACCGGAATCCGGTTCGGGTGAAGCCGGATGAGATTGTGAGCATACGGGTTGTGAAGACCATTATCGGCGGCGAGCCGGTATACAGCGCCGTGTAGCTCAGGAGAGTGGTGAAACGAGATGGAGACAGTTGATATTCTCATCGAAGATGGGGATCTTCTCACTATGTGTGGTGACGGGGTCGGATATATCGGGAAGGGCGCAGTGGCCATAGCGGGAAACAGCATCGCTGCCGTGGGCAGAACCGATGAGCTCAGGAAAACCTGCCGCGCGAAGCGGGTGATCGATGCAAAGGGTATGGCGGTGCTACCCGGCTTCATCGACGGACATCTGCATACGGTCATCGCGCTCCTCAGGGGAGTTGGACAGGATGCTCCCTCCTGGCATATCGGCATGGATCCCTTTTTCAGCAATATGACCATTGAAGCGGTCGAAGCGGGGGCACAGATCTCTGCAATCGAGGCCATTCGGGCAGGTACCACCACCTTCTGCGACATCGGACCGGCGATGCCGCTGGTGCTCCCCTTCTATGAGCGTGTCGGCATCCGCGCCTGCGTGTGCAGCCTTATCAGCCAGGTGCCTCCCGTTGAGAGCACCATTCGGGATGGGGAGCTCCTCCCCTTCGACGAGGATATCGGCAGGCAGCGATTGCAGGAGAACATCGAGCTCATCGAGAGTTGGAACGGAAAGGCGAAGGGGAGGATATCGGTGATGCTCGGCCCGCAGGCTGCCGATTACTGCAGCGTCGAGCTCTTCGGTGAGATTTATGCGCTTGCGGAAAAGCACAATCTGCGGGTGCATATGCATCTCGCCCAGGATGAGCGGGAGATGCGGCAGGTAGAGCTCCGGTACGGGAAGCGGCCGGTTCAATTCCTGCAGGATCTGGGCTTTCTCTCCGACCGGCTCATTGTGGCGCATCTCATCTACTGCACCGATGATGAGGTCAGGGAGGTAGCCGAATCGGGCGCAGCAATGGCCTTCTGCCCCTCGAGCCTCCTCATCTGTGACGGTATACTGCCCCCCGCCGATGTCTTTCTCGAGGCTGGAGGAAGGGTCTGTCTCGGCACCGATGAGACGAGCTCCAACAACGGCGTCAACCTCTTCAGCGAGATGAAGATAGCCGCACTGGCGATGAAGATGAAGCGGCGTGATCCCGCCTTCTTCCCCGCGTGGCAGGCGCTCCGGTTGGTGACCATTGATGGCGCGCGGGCGCTCGGTCTCGATGATATAATAGGCTCGCTCGAGGCCGGCAAGCGGGCGGATATCATCCTCATCGATCTGCAGAGGCCGAGCCTGGCTCCGGTGCTCAGGGATCCGGTGCGGAATCTCGTGCCCAATCTCGTTCTCTCCGCACGGGGGGACGAAGTGGTGCTGTCCATGGTCGATGGGAGGGTTATCTACGAAAACGGAAAGATAATCACCATCGATGAGAAGGAATCGCTCGAGTTCATTGGCCGGGCTGCGCGTGAGGTCAATGAGGGAGCAGCAGAAGAGGTGATGAGGCGGAAAACTCCTCAGTACCGTTTCACTGTCGATGGAAAGTACTGATGTCGTACCCTTCGTGATCTCTCCTCACAGGCCATGCCTATCAGAGAAGGGTGATACCCGGAACGGTGCACGAAAAATTTTGTATTAAACCTGCCGGCCCGGTTTGCTCTAACCGGCGGACTGATACATGCAGTTCAGCTTCCCTTATATCTCCACCATTGAGCCCACCGCCATTATGATGAATCCGATAATGACCAGTATCTGGAAAAAGATATTCCCGTATACGCCCATCGTCCATTCCGGCTCACGGATATCACCGTGCCTGCGTGCCCCCCTGAGCACCGGCACCACCAGAATAGCCACCAGGAGAGCGATGGCACCTCCGGCGATGCGCATAAAGCCGAGGAAGTCGGTCAATCCGGTGATAACCACCAGCAGGGTCGGGAGGGTGGCGATGAGCCAGGAAAGGCGATCGCCCCAGCCGAGACGCTCCTTCAGGATGACGGCGAGGGCGAAGGAGATTGACCAGTAGGAGGTGAGCATGGCGAGGAGGATGAAGAGTGATCCGAAGACAAATGCCCAGCCACCGAGCGCCCTCCCCCAGCCGGTGATAGCAACCCGGGTTACCTCTTCGGATACTCCCATTGCAGTGAGGGTGATAACCAGGATGAGAGCAAAATTGGTTGCCATGCCGACGATGATTGCCCGGGGGATCAGTTTCTTGTTCCATGCAAGCCCCTCGGAAACCTGCGGTACCGAGAAGAGGGCGCTGAAGCTGAACATGATCATGCCGAAAAGCGCCAGTATCTTATTGCTATCACCCCCCGTGAAAAATACCGCCCGGTAGGGAAGACGGAGGGATGCGATGATCAAAATGCCGATAATGATAACGATAGCGAGCACCGAATACTTTTCACTTATGCCGATGGCCTTCAGCCCGAAGAAGACCACGCCGGCGGCTATTGCGTAGGTGATGACATGGCCCGCCCAGAGGGGAATCTGTATCAGATCTCTCAGTATCTCGCCGCCGCCGGCGATATAGGCCGCGAGATTGAAGATGAAAGCGCAGAGGATACAGATAAAGAATATCCAGGTGAAGATGAAGCCGCCGCGGCCCCGGAAGAGATACTTGCCGAAGAACTCAACGAGCTGATTCGAAGTTGAGTCCCACATGGTCATCTCCGCAATCATCAGATGAATGAGAATGCTGATGCCGTAAGCCACCAGGATGAGAATGATAAAGGGCACAATGCCGTTGAGCGAGGCGAGATAGGGGACCGCCATAATTCCCCCGCCGACGCCGAATCCGGTAACAATTGAAGCTGCCTCGAAAAAGGTGAGTCTTTTCTCCTCCTCCACGGGTGCACCTCCTTGTCTCTCTGGCCGGTCCGGCCGGTTGTGATGGCATTTCATGCATGAGCAGCGGGCCCCCTCCGGAGGAGTGCCTCTATGATATTGTAATCAATAAGTGTCACGGTACCGGAAGTGATGCTCGCGGTAGTAGTTGAGAGAGTAGCATATCAACGCATCATTCAATCGTCAAGAATAAATCGAATTCGGTGAAATCAGGCAATATAGCGCAGCCATTTCTCGAATTTCTTGTTCCTGCCGCTGTATACCTCTTCCATCGCAGCGGTCAATTTCTTCGTCAGCGGACCGGGACAGGAAGTGCCGACAGCCTTCCCGTCAATGTAGATAATCGGCTGAAGGTGAATCAGGCTCACCGAGTAGAAAGCCTCATCCATATCCTGCAACTCCTCCTGCCTGATGTCGATCTCTTCTACCGGAATTCCCATATCCTTCGCCACCTCGATGAGAGCCATCCTGGTTATGCCGAGGAGGACATTGTCCAATTTCGCCGTCTTGAGTTTCCCGTCCTTCACGAAGAAGGCGCTCGATGTGGCACCCTCGGCGACGTTCCCCTTGACGTCAACGGTCAGCACGTCGTCGTACCCCTTCTTCTTCATCTCCATGAGGGCGAGATAGGGATTGACGTAATTCCCGCAGACCTTCGCGTGAACCGGTACGGTTTCAGGATGATATTTTTTATAGCTGGTGATGCCGACCTTTACCGGTGCGGAAAGCTGCTCCTGTGAGATACCGAAGGCTTCGAAATCGATACAGAATATGGCGACATCAACCTGCGGGTTCTGCGGATAGGCCGTGAACTCGATTCCCGGATAGTAGCAGAAGAGCTTTGTGCCCCCGCGAGTAATATTGTTCTCCCGGGCCGTCTTTACACAGGCATCGATAAACTCCTCCTTCGTCAGGGGGAGTTCCATGTACACCAGTTCCGCCGACGTGAAGAGCCGGTCGATGTGCTGCTCAATGCAGAAAAAGGCAGGTCCCCGCTCGGCTGCCACAATATCAAATACCTCAAATACGGCCGAGCCTCTCCCGAAGCTGTGGGAGAGAAGACTTACGTTCGCTTTGTCCCAGCCGACAAATGATCCATTAATCCAAGCTTTCATATTAACCTCTCTTTTCGTTTTCGAGAAATTGCGGATAAAGTGCTTTGATAATGTGTCTCACACCGTAGATCGCATGTGAACGGTAAAGCATTTTCCGTAACAGTTCGGGGGCGAAAAACATATTGGGAGCTCGAAGGAGTTCCCATTCATTACGGATTCCCCGATACGCTCCCCGGGAACGCTGACTACAATTTCAGTCTCTCCCGTGCCAGTTGTAAAAGCTCATCGAAGGGGAGGGATTTCACTTCACCTTTGCGTATACCGATGAGTTTCTTTTTGATGCGTTTCATAGCAAGTATTCTGGAAGGGATGCCTTCATGCTTTGCATCATCCAGTATTTCCATCGTCAGGTGGTATACGAGTGCGTCGAGAGATTTGAACAGGTCATCTTCGGTTCCGCCGAGAAGATCGATGATTGCAACAACAACGCCACCTACATTCGAAAGGAAATCAGGCATGAGATGAATTCCCCTGCTAAAGAGAATGCGATCCGCCTCGTCGGTAACCGGATTATTGGCAATGCTGGATATAACCCTGGCCTGGATGTTCTCTGCATTGTCCTTCGTAATGACATATGGGCGTGCACCAGGCACGAGAATGTCAACGGGTAGCGTATAAAGTGCCTCTCGGTCCAGACTCTCTGAATCTTGATATTCGGTCAATGCTCTGTCCCCGAGCTCTTTTCGTTCCGCGAGAAGGTGTTCAATATCAAGTCCGTTTTTATTGTAAAAAGTGCCATGAATATTGGAGAGAGCCACTACCGTTGCCCCTTCATCGACCATGTATTTTGCAACGCCGCCGCCGGCCTTGCCGAACCCCTCAATGGCAACGGTTGCACTTTTGATTTTTATGCCGGCATATTCACAGGCTGCCCGTGCGGCAACGACAACCCCGTATCCTGTTGCGTGATTCTCAAGCGGCTCTCCGTCCTTCTCCACGAGGCTCAGACCCGAGCTCTTATTCTCAACGCCAGCACCCTCGTATATTTTCTGGACATCCTCCGTGTCCGTTCCCATATCAGAGGCAATGGTAACACCCGATTCAATAAGCGGTTTTGCTAACCTCCCGAAAGCTTTGAGCACCATGTCTTTCTTTTTGCGGGGCATTGCAGGATCGGCCCAGATGCCTGCCTTCGATCCTCCCACCGGAAGGTCTATCATGGTGAACTTGTACGTCATTGCCCGGGCAAGGCCGAACATCTCTTCGGTGGTGATATCGGGAAGCATTCGCGTACCGCCGCCGGCACCGGCAAGTGAGAGTGTGTCGACCACGATGACTCCCTTCATTCCGGTCTCGGGATCGTAGAGATATTCTATTCTCTCGGGTCCCAGTTCGTCGGCGAACTTCATCCAGTGGGACATGCTTACCTCCTTTAGTTCATGTTTTATAATCTCGCTGTCTCTATGGACGTCATTCCGATCTCCTGAAGATCGAAGGGATGATTCTGTGGTGCTCTCAATACTTTAGAAAGCGTGAAAGAATGAACACCACCAATGCGCCGAAACCGCATACGGCCGTAATTGACAGGAGACCTGTTGTATAACTTCCGGTTGCGGCAACAACGCCGCCTACCACAACAGGGCCGAGTCCTCCTCCGATCAGGGTGCCCGCACCGTTATAGAATCCGATACCGGTGGCAACGTGGCTTCGGGGAAGAATGCGCTGAACTATGGCGTATTCATTGGCGATATAGGACACCTCGATGAAGACGGTAAGCGAGAAGAGAATCAGCACCATGGTGATTGAATCAGCGGAGGCGGCAAACCAGAGCATGATGCCGGCAAGCAGAAAGCTTATTGAGGAGAGGAGTGCCCTCCGGTTTGTCTTGTCGCCGAGGTATGACCAGAGCAGAACGCCGAGGATGGCGAAGCCGTAGGGAATCGAAGCGGCCCAGGTGAGATCCATGAAATTTAATCCCTTCTCTTTCACGAAGTAGGTCGGGAGCCAGCTCAGAACACCGTAAATGGCCATGTTGCTAGATATGCCGGAGAGTATGCAGAACCAGTACGCTTTTCTCCGCAGAAAAAGTTTTATCCCCTTCCAGAGATCTTCCTCATCCGGTTCATCGAGTTCCGAGCCGCTCTCGATGAATTGTATCTCCTCTCTGCTCATCCGCGGATCTTCTCCCGGTGTATCGTAGACGAAGGTGTGCATCAGCGGAAGCGTAATGATCATTCCCGCAATTCCCAGAATAATGAACATGGCTCTCCATCCCCAGATATCGGTAATGGGAACGACAACAAAAGGAGCCACGACCATTGCAAGGAGCATGCCGACTGTCCAGAGGGCATTTGCCCTCGATCGCTCGTTCAGCGGGAACCATCTCTTGGTGAGCATGTTCATCATTGGAACGTGGATACCCTCGCTCAATCCCAGACAGATGCGGACAATTATCAGTCCGACAAAAATGAGCCCGAAGGGAGCCTGGAGGACTGTGAAGATGGAAAAGAGTATGACAACCACTATAATGCTCTTCCGCGGACCGTATTTCTCTCCGATCGGAGAGAAAAATATCTGTGCAAGGCCATAGCCTATCCAGAATATGCCCAGAGCCAGCCCGCCGTAACTTCCGATCTGCTCGGTAGTCCAGCCGTAGTCTTTGGCCATCTGCGGCAAGGCGAAGGATATGTTCATTCTGTCCAGAAATGAGATAAGGGCCGAGACGAGTAGCGCAAAAGGAAGCCGCCATCTGAGTCCTGGTACATTGACACTTCCGTTATTACTTTTCATGTTCTTCCTCCTCGACGGTGTATTTATATTTCCTATCTACGGAACAACGAGAAGTATCAGTTCCTCAATGCTGTTGATCTTCTCAAGCTGCTCGATGCAGTCGATGACCTTTTCTGATTGTTCAGTGCCGAGCACGCCGTGCGAGAGGCTTCTGAACTTTCCCTTTAATGCGTCGGCTGAAAGTGGCTTGTGGAAATCTCCGCGGGGTATATCCACACGGGTCTCATAGGTCAAGTCATCTCTGGTAGTGATTTTTACGATGGTACCCACGCTGCCGAACTTGATCGGTTGTGCCTCAATCTCGGGATTGACCCGTATCTCTACTCTGTCTGCGATTTTCAGAATGGCACGGTCGGAAAGCCTCTCTTCGTTTACCTGCTCCGGCGTTACCGCTCCCTCCAGGATTGCTGCACCGACAAGAAAGGGGATGCTGTACTGTGCTTGTTCAATGCCCGCTGGTTGGTGCACATTGAAGAGGGTCAGTATGCTGTTGCTTTCCACGATGACTTTATCGATGTCATCGGCGCGTAATCCGTGTGCGGTGACAAGATCGAGGACTCCGTCAATGGTGGCATGGGTGTTGCGGCAGGAACTGTGGCATTTGAAGTAGTTCTGTCCAATGCGGTATTTCTTTCCGAGATCGCCGAGAAGAGCATGATCGATATCGGAGCGGTCGTAGAGAGAATAATGACCCGTGAAGCCGTGTCGTGCGAGCAGGGCCGCGATGACGCCGATAATGGAGCCCCATCCCATGCTCTCCTTTATCATGCCCCAGCGCTCGAATCCTCCGAGTCCCAGCAGGGCACCGATATCGATGTTCCGTATCCCCGCCATGGTGTGTCCTTCAACGATGGAGAGACAATTTCCGGTCTCCTCGATGCCGAGATCGAGCAGTTTCGCTGCTGATGCAGCGACTCCGTAGCTTCCGACGGTTCCGCAGGTCTGAATGCCGAGCATTCCGACCAGTATTGAGCCGGTTCTGACAGCGATTTCATAGCCGGCGACGACAGCCTCGAGGAAGGCTTTTCCCGATGCCCGGCGGGATTCGGCGACGCACAGTGCGGCGGGAACCACCATGCCGGCAATATGTCCCAGGTGTCCTTCGGAACCCATAACGCCATCATCCATGTCACAGGCGCTGGCCAGAACGCTGTTTGCCAGTGCGGCCAGGGGAGCGGGGGCTTTGAAGCCGGACCAGAGCAGTGTCGCTTCATCCTGGCCTCCCATTTCGACAACCAGCTTTTCGACGATCCCGGCGGACCGGGCTCTTATCTGACGGGCCGCCAGTGAAACTCCCAGCGTATCCAGGATTGCCAGTTTTGCGTGTGCAATGACTTCATCCGGGAACGAATTGAGCTCGGCATTTCGAATAAATGTGGAGACAGCTTCGGTATTCATTGTTCATCCTCCTCCGGAACCTTTTAAAAGGGATATATTATATACCGGGAAAACGCGATCTGCTGTACGACCAGAGGGAGGGATTTTTTACGAAAAGGATCCTCCCGTCGATAACGAGCTGCGATGCCAGTAATCCAATACCGGCCGAGGTGCTAATCCCCTCGCCGCATCCCCCGGCACAGATAATCATGCCTTCGGGGTGCTCCACCCGATCGACAATATGCCCTCCGTCGGGGACGATATCGCTCACGGCATTGTATCCGTCCATGATTTCAAATTCGCCGAAATCGGGCATGAACTCGTCAAGCTTGTTGGCAAGCCGCTCAACATCGTCGTAGGTGTAATTCTCGTCGATGTTGTCCGGATCCAACGCATCACCCTTTAAGATGATCTCCCGGTGTTCGGCAACATAACCGTCGATGTCATCTCGGATTGAGAGGCCTGCCCGTTCCGTCATGTTTTCGATTTCATCAAGATAATGCGGCAAGGTATATTGTTTGGTTTCCAGCGTGCGTATCTTCAGTGCCCCGCGAACGATGGGAATGACCGGGATTTTCAGCCCCACCATGTGTCCGATCCGGGGAGCCCAGACGCCGGCAGCATTGACCACACATTCGCAGCGAACAGTGCCGGCAGTTGTCTCCACGGCGCTGA
>CAZZCF010000049.1:0-11281 GCA_964652955.1 uncultured Leptospirales bacterium | reverse complement strand
AGGCCTTCGCGTGATATTGACAGATGGGAGAGGAACCCGCTCGACTTCGTGGTTGATCCGGATGCGATCTCGTTTTTCTCCAGCAGGAGGACATCGGTGTATCCTCTCAATCCGAGATGGTAGGCCGTGCTGGTGCCCCAGACACCGCCGCCGATGATAACGACCGCAACCTTTTCGGGCAGTGCATCAGAGGAACTCATCGGCAACCTCCTTTTCCTTCCCGTGAATGGGTGTTTTCATTTCCCACATTTCTTCAGTGCATTGATGCATGCAGAAAATATGAGCAAGAGAATTACTATATCATGCCGAGCATAGTCAGGGAGAGCTTCAGTTTCTCCTTAATGTCTTCAGATACGGGAACTTGCGGCATCAGTGCCTCACCGACATCATGGCCCATCATCCTGAGTCCTTCCTTTACGACTGCCATGTCCTGGCGCTCAACAAAAGCAGGGAGGAGCATGAAGAGATTGAGCTGCTTCTCCGCCGCCTCCTTTATCTTCCCCGCATTGACGAGATCGTATATCTCTACGAAGAGTTTCGGGAGCATGTTCCCCGTGGCGATAATTGCACCATCCATGCCCAGGCAGAGAGCGGAGAAGACTTTCGGATCCTGACCGGTGAAGACGGCAATGCTGCCACCGGTCATCAGGAGGGTCGCCGCCGCCCAGTCCAGATTGTCATTTGAGTCCTTTATCCCGCCGATATGCCCCTCGGTGGCGAGTTGTGCTATGACGTCAAGATCGATACTGAGCCCGTATTGCTGCGGCCAGTTATATATGAAAACGGGAATGTTCACCGCTTCACCAATCGCCTTGTAATGCTCGTACAGACCTTCCTGAGTCGGTTTCGGATAGTGGGGGAGGGCAGCGACAACTGCATCGGCGCCCGCACTTTCGGCATACCGGCTCAACTCGACGGTTATCCTGGTGCTGTTATACCCGGTGCCCGCCATGAGCGGCACTTTCCCCCGGGTAGCTTCCACACCGATGTCGATTATCTCCTTCCGCTGCTCCATGCTCATCAATGATGCCTCTCCGGTACTCCCCCCGACAAATATGCCGTGAACACCCTGATCGATGAGAGAGGTGATGAACGTCTTTGTTTTTTCACCGTCAATATCGCCTTTTGCATTGAAGACCGTGATAACCGGAGGGATTATCCCCTTGAATTTTTTTTCTTCTCCCATAACTTGCTCCTTTTAAATTGATATATGTACACAGGGAAGGCGTCCCTGTATCGTGCGATGTCTGAACGACTTCTCACCGGCGATAGCTTGCCTTCACCGCCCATCTGCCGGCAGCGTTCCCTGCTCCTCTTTTCCCATTGCTGAGAGCTTGTCCCGCAGTATCGGAATTATGTCATAGAGGTCACCGATGATTGCGTAATGAGCGGTTGAGAGGATTGGCGCATGGGGATCCTCATTGACGGCGATAATCGTTTTACACGATTTCATGCCGGCGATGTGCTGATATGCACCGCTGATCCCTATGGCGAGATACCATTTCGCAAGCACGGTTTTCCCCGACGAGCCGACCTGCCGATCCCGGGGAAGCCAGCCCCTGTCCACGATCGGCCGCGAACAGGCGAGAACGGCACCGGTCAGTCTGGCGATCTCTTCAATGGTCGATATATCCTCAATCTTTCTGACTCCTCTGCCGAGAGCGATTATCCTGTCAGCCTGGGCGATGTCGATATCGCCGGTCGGGGCCGGAACATACTCGATGAAACGCTTGTGAACCCGTTCGTCATAGGTAAAGGGTATCTGAACGATATGACCCCTGCTGCAATTCTTCTCGCAGTACGGTGTTCCTGCTCCCGGACGCATGGTGATAATGCCCCGATCCCCCTTAAATGAAACGCGGCAGAATACCTTTCCGCCGTAAAGCTGACGTGTTGCAATCACGCCCTTTTCGGTGAATGCAAGGTCTGTGCAATCGGTGATTATGGGGAGCTTCAGGTCAACGGCCAGTGATGCGGCAATCTCCATGCCGAAACTGCTATGTCCGATCAATGTTATGAGCGGTCTGTTCTCGGCGATGAGGCCGAAAAGCGCTTTTAGATACGGCTCGGAACAGAAATTTCCCAGCGCACTGTCGTCTACTGCCAGAATTCTATCGACATAACAGGCGATCTCGTCGCAGCATCCCGCAATATCCTTTCCAAGCACAACCGCATTGAGCTCGGTCCCCGATGCCTTCGCGAGAGTTTTCCCCCATGCGAGCATCTCGTAGGTGATGTTCCCGAGCTTCCTGTTCCGCTGTTCGGCGATTACGAAGATCATCTATACCGCTTCCTGCTCCTTCATAATACGAATCAGTTCGTCAGTTGCCTCCTTGGGAGTGCCCGTGAGAATCCGAGCGGCACATACCGCCTGGGGTATATACCGCTCTTCGATTGTTGTTAATGACAGGCTGTTCCAATCCGCACCATGCATGCCGATATCGCTCACTGACATGATTGTAATATCGGCCTGTTTCGCTTTCATGATTCCGCGGACGGATGCATATCGGGGCGTATTGATGCCGGTTTGCACTGCAAAGAGGGTAGGGAGATCCACGTCGAGAATCTCTTCGACGCCATCTTCAAGCTCACGGCGGACCCGGGCTGTGCCGCTGTTGAGCTGCACGCCGGTGACCATCGTCGCATGATTGATGCCGAGAAGCCGGGCGAGTGCAGGACCGATGATAGCACCGCCATCGTCAACTGCCTGAACGCCGGTAAGAATGAGGTCGAATTGCATTGGCCCTATTACGGCGGCGAGAATCCTCGCGACAGTCAGATTATCTGCTGTAGCAATCGAATCTTCCCATATCCTGATTGCCTTGTCTGCACCTTTCGCGATGCAATCCCTGAGTACCCTGTCGGTTCTTTCGGGACCGACCGTAACAGCCGTTACCGTTCCCCCGGATTGCTCACGAATGAGGAGTGCCTCTTCCAGCGAATATTTATCGTACTCGTTGATATCAAAGGTCATGCCCTTCTCATCGATGGTTCCCTCTGGGGAGAGGGTGATTCGCTCGGTGTTTGCTATGACCTGTTTTACCGGTACGATTATATCCATTGCCTTCAGGGTGTTGATGTGGTATATAAGCGCGATGTCATAAGTCCTGACGAGAGGACTGGGCCGCCGGGCATCGCTCTGCATTTTTCTGATAGAGAAGCGTTTTGTTAATAATGTTAACTTTTATGTAAACCGAAACCGGGCGAATGTTCGAATACAGGTACCGTGCAATATATACTACTTTCTCTCATCAATGACCAAATCCGTATATGCTTCAATGTCGCTTAAAATCTCGTCGAAGAATGCAAACTCGTCCTGGGTTATTTTACGAAAACGCTTTATAAGGGAGTGGTCGACATCACGATGGTATGCTTCATGAACTTTGAATGCGGTGATGCCTTTTCCGGTGAGTTTCAGCAATACTTCTTTTTCGTTGTCGGGGCTTTTATATTTTTTCGCATATTCCTTTTCTACGATTTTGTTGGCAATCTTTGAGACGGCTGCTTTTGAAACACCCAGCGCTGCTGCCAGTTCGGTTATATTGATGCCGGAGTTCTTGCCTATCGCTTCAATGGTGTGTATTTCAGTGGGAAAGAGTTTATCGCCGGTTCCGAAGTCCTTCGGCTTCTTTTCGATTATGTTGAGCTTGTTGACAATTCTCAAAAATTTCTGTGTGGTCTCTTTATATTTCTGTATATTCTTCATGATTTTATTGTTAACAATGTTAACAATATGTCAAGCATTTTTTTAATTTTTTTAGGAAAAATGTGTCGCCCTTTTTATCATTGACAGTGCCTCGCTGTCGGGATAAGGAATTGGATGTCGCGGGAAAGGGAAGATCTCGGAGGGAGAAGATGGAAGGGAAAGCCTACGATATGTTGCTCAGAGGCGGTCGACTCTTTGACGGGACGGGAAATCCCTGGCAGAAGATCGATGTCGCCATACAGAAGGATGCCATAGCAGCGGTTGGTCATATTGATCCTGCATCTGCGTCTACCGTTATCGATTGCAATAACCTCGCTGTCTGCCCCGGCTTCATCGATATGCACAGCCATTCCGATATTATGATATTTCGGGAGCCGGAAGCGTCGTCAAAGGTGATGCAGGGAGTGACCACCGAGGTAATCGGGCAGGACGGCATTTCCGTTGCACCAATCAGGGACGAGCGTAAGCGGGAATGGCGGAAGCATCTCTCCGGTCTCACCGGTGATATCGATACGGAATGGAGCTGGAATACCTTCGATGAGTATCTCTCGGCTCTTGAGAATTCGGGTACTACAACTAATATCATCTCCCTGGTACCGCACGGCTCGATACGGCTCTGGGTGATGGGTATGGAAAATCGTAAGGCAACCGGCAAGGAGATCGCTGAAATGCAGCGCCTGCTCGAGGAAAGCCTGGATGCGGGAGCGGCGGGTATGTCCACCGGTCTGGTCTATCCTCCCTGTCTCTATGCCGATGTCGCGGAGCTCGTCTCGCTGAGCAGCGTTCTCCGCGCGCGCGGAAAATTTTTTGTGGCGCATATGCGGAGCGAGGATGCTGAATTTTTAAAAGCGACAGACGAAATGATAGCCGTCGCCCGGAGCTCCGGCGCGCCGGTGCACATCTCGCACTTAAAAGTATCGGGGAAACCGCGGTTCGGTCGCTCACCTGAGCTTCTCGAAAAGATTGACGGCGCGCGCCGTGACGGGCTGGAGCTGACCTTCGACCAGTATCCCTACACGGCGGGGAGCACCATGCTTTTCGCCCTGCTTCCCCAGTGGCTGCAGGAGGGGGGATCCGATGCGATGACAGGCCGCCTGAAGGATGCGGGGATTCGGAAGCGCATCTTTGATGAGATGGCTTCGCGGATGTCATCGGGCGGTGTCGATATGACGGATATTCTCATCTCCTCGGTCGGCAGTGAAAGGAACAGGCATCTCGAGGGGAAGGATCTCGCTGGGCTATCCGGGGCGATGGGCAGGGAGCTCATCGATGCGATCTGCGATCTCCTCGTCGAGGAGGAGCTGAACGTCTCGATGATAATGTTCGTCGCCGATGAAGGGGACATACGGGAGATCCTGCGGCATCCCGCCGGAACCGTCTGCACCGATGGTCTGCTCGGCGGCAAACCGCATCCCCGGGTCTACGGGACCTTTCCCCGTATTCTCGGGAAATACTGCCGTGAAGAGAAGGTTCTTCCCCTCCAGGAGGCTCTCCGCAGGATGACCTCGGCGGCGGCGCAGCGGCTCGGGCTTAAAAACCGGGGGCTGGTGAAGGTGGGGATGAAGGCCGATATCGTTGTCTTCAATCCGGAAACGGTTATTGATAATGCCACCTACGAAAACCCGCGGCAATTCCCCACCGGCATCGAGCACGTCATCATCAACGGGAATCACGTGGTCGAGAAGGGGAAACAGGTGGGGAAGGGATCGGGTATGGTGCTTCGAGTGTAGAGACGCTCATTTAAGCATCCGGTGCTCCGTCCGTGCTATCACCTCTTCCTGTATCTCATAGCCGAGATCGACAAAGTAGACGCTGTAGCCGCCCACCTTTACCGTTATATTCTGATAGCTTTCCGGTTCGTGCTGCGCAGCCCGCAGCACCTCTGAGGAGACAACGGTGGGCTGAAGCTGCCCGCCGCCCATCGAAAAATAGGTCTTGATGAGCGAAGCCCATTTCTTCCGGCTTTCTTCATCTCTTCCGATGGCGGTGGGGTGCATTCTGATGTTCACCGCACAGCCCTGCGCGTCTGAAACGTCGAGGGCTGCTACCGAGCGGAGAACCCCGGTCGGCCCGTGCTCATCCACATTGTAGGGATTACAGCTTGCCGCAAAGGGCTGTGCTGCTTTTCTGCCATCGGGCGTTGCAATGCAGACCCTGCCGTCATAGGTGTGTGATGTCATGGAATTCACGAAAGGTGCAATAAAGCCTCCTTTATAGGTCGTATATTTATTGGTTTCCTCGAAGATTCGCTTCACGAAACCGCTCGCGATCGCATCCGACTCTTCGTATCCGTTACCCCATTTCCCTTTGACATCGAGGATCATCCGGTGCATCTCTTCATAGCCGACGAAATTGTTGTCGATGGCCTGAAGCAGTTGGGAGAATGAGAATCTCTTCTCCTCGAAGATCAGTTTTTTGATAACGTAGAGCGAATCGGTCACATTGGCGATGCTGCTCATAAAGAGAATCCCTTCGAGATCGTAAATGCCGCCGCCCTGCGTAACGTCCTTTCTCTTCCGAAGCGGTCCCTGTACCAGCGAGGAGATGTGAGGAGCGGGGAGCTTCTCTGCATAGATCCTGTCTCGTAATTTCGATGCTTCGGCAATCTTTCCAATCTGGAATGCAACCTGATCGACAAAGGCATCGACGAGCTGGTCAAAGGAGGTGAAAGTATCCGGATCGCCGGTTTGAAGACCGGCATTTTCAATGGTACCCACCAGCGTCTGTGCATCGCCGTTGCGCAGTGTCATGTCGAATATTCTACATAGGAGCACGGCTGAGAAGGCCATGCTCCCCATCTTTCCGGGAACACAGCAGTCCACACAGCTTGCCATAGCATAGCCCACTGCATCTTCATGGGCATAGCCCCGCTTTTCCATCGCTCTGATGGAAATATCATCATTCATGACCGAAACGTTGCAGGTGCCGTTGTACTGCATTTCAGCGAACTTCAGGTAAAGCTCTTCAGGGGAATTCTCATGCATGCGGATCACAAAATTGAGGCATGTTTTGGATCGGTCTGCCGCATCGAGCATAACATAGGTGAGCTCGTTGGTGGCGTCATTTCCGTAACGGTCGAGCCCGCCGAGCGTGACCGGCTCCGAGCCTTCGAAGCGTGCTGAAAAGTATTGATTGAAATTTGAGTAGGGCCGCATGTTGTGGCTCATTATTTTGAGAAAGAGTTCTTCCAGGAGCTCGCATGCCTCGTGGGTATTGATTCTTCCCGCTTCGATATCTCTCCGGTAATAGGGATAGAAAAGCTGATCCAGCCTCCCCGGAGTATGGACATTGAAGGGGAGGGCGAGCTCCAGTGCCACCTTTTCGGTCCAGTACGACTGTACCGCTTCGGTAAATGTCTCTGCCGGATAGAGCGGGACCTTCCTGCACCGGTCGAGCATGATTTCCAGAATCGATCTTCTCTCCGGATCGATCTCATGAGAAATATTCTCCTCGAGAGTTTTCACCAGCTTTTCCGCGTACAGTATCATCCCCTCAAAGGCAGTATCGATTGAGCGGAGAAAGGCGCGATCGTTTTCAAACAGTTCCCCTCCTGCCAATAGCTCCTGTATCTCCTGCTGCATGGCAATGAGCCCTTTTTGAAGAACCTGCTCGTGATCGGGAATTACATGCCCCTGCCAGTTCCCGATGGCGGCACCGGGCGAGATTACGGTTTCATTGTATGAATTGGTCGCAGGGAGCGCGGCCATAAAGCTTCGCGTGTCGCCTGAATAGATATCAGACTCTGCAAGCGCTTTCTTGAAAAGCTCTACAATGGTCTTTCCCTTCCAGTAGGGAAGAAGCCTCCTCTGAAGGATTTTTTTATCTTCTTTGCGAATGGTATAGGCGTTTACATCCCGCTTATGTATGGGCTTGAGCCCGATGCTCGGCATGGCTGCACCCACCGCTTTTATCTGTTTCAGGTTTTTATATAAATTCAGGAGACCGTAATGACCGATCATATAGATGATAAATGTAATATTGGTCTTTATCAGATGCATGAACATCGAGAATCGATCCAGCTCAATGTCCATAACATCGTTGAACAGTCCCCGTTCCAGATCGAGCGGAATGCCGACATAGTCTTCTGTCCAGGTGCCGGCAATTCTATCATCCGGGTGTATGCAGATACGCATCTTTTCATAGACGTGCTTCATGGAGAGGGCTACCCGCTCGCCGGTGGATAATCCGCTTTTTTCCAATTCTTGCCATTTCCTGGTGTAGAACTTTGCCCGTTCGATGGATATGACTGAAAGATCCTGTAAATAGGCCCTGCGTATTCGCTTTATACGGTCGCTTGCTAAATCCATCGCGTATCCCTCCTTTGTATGTAGTGAATGGAGCATATAATTTCTATATATTTGAATGAAACATAACTGAATATGGTTCATTTGTCAAACAATTTATCGTGGAAACTTCTCGCCAGGTGAGAAATTGTAAATTGTAAAAATATAACAGTGAATATACGATACTCCGAAAATAGTTTCTAAAAGCAAGTTTACAAGAGGTGAAATTGCAATACCATTTATAACATGTCAGACTGATGGACTTGATGATAATGGAAATGCAAATATTACATACTCGATAAAGGTGATAAAACCGGATGGTTCATTATATTTTGAGAAAAGGGATTTAAAGATTATTAATGGAAAACCGCCTCGCGGCATGGGTATGTTTCAGGAACCAACTGGTTGCAAAATAGAAGATGATGATCCCTTTGGTAAATATGTGATGCATATTCACGAGAGCGATCATATTAAAAAAGTTGAAGTAAAATTTATGATGATATTCGATGTTGTAAGAAAGGAAAAGTAGGATTATTGAATTTTAAATATTATTTCACCCTATAAATCCACTTGACAGACGTTTCCTCGGTGTGAGAATCCATAAGATCATTTATAAATTTATGAGAACACTTCGACACGGTATTTCTTAACCGGAAAGGAATCGCATGGAACAGAAAAGTGTTACCCTCGATGAGATTTTTTCTCCCCGCGGAGTTGCTATTGTCGGTGTTTCACCGTTGAAGCTTGATTTTGCACAGCTGATCGTCTATACGCTGAAAGAAGCTCAATTCCCCGCCATCTATCCGGTAAATCCGAAATACGATGAGGTGCTCGGGCTTCCCTGCTATCCCAACGTCCGGGCTATTCCCGGGACGGTCGATTACGTGATTGTCAGCATTCCGGCTGGGTCGACCCTCGCGCTCCTGGATGACTGCGCCGCCAAGGGGGTTAAATCGGTTCAATTCTTTACGGCGGGCTTTCGGGAGAGCGGATATCAGGAAGGGGCGGAGCTTGAGAAAGCCATGCTTAAGAAGGCGAAAGAGGGGGGATTTCGCATCATCGGGCCGAACTGCACCGGCCTGTACGTCCCGAAGAGCCGCCTGGTGAATTATTTTAACATTCCCCTGGAACCGGGACCAATTGCCTTCATCTCGCAGAGCGGTGGTCATGCCAACAACCTCCCGCGATATGGCGGATGCAGGGGATTGCGTTTCAGCAAGGTGGTCAGCTACGGCAATGCCCTCGATGTGGACGAGATCGAGCTTATGGAATATTTCACACAGGACGGGGAGACTGAAATCATCGCAGCGTATATCGAAGGCGTCAGGGATGGAGCGCGCTTTCGGAAAGCGCTCGAGGAAGCGGCTGCGCGGAAGCCGGTGATCATCTACAAGGGGGGAAGAACCGATGCGGGTCTGCGGGCTGCTCACGGCCATACCGCCAGCATGACCAGTTCGGTTGCTGTTTTCGATGCCCTCTGCCGGCAGTATAACGCCATTCTGGTGGAGAGTGTTGATGAGATAATCGATACTCTGGTCGCGCTTCGCTTTGCCAGTCCTTTACCAAAAGGAACCGGCGTTGCCTTCATCGGTGCCGGCGGCGGTCCCAGCGTTCTCGCCGGGGATGAGATGGAAAAAGAGGGACTCTCTCTCCCGCGTTTCTCTGAAGAGACGCAGAATGAGCTGAAGAAGCTCCTTCCGGTGGCCGGCAGTATTTTTACCAATCCGCTTGATACGCCGAACCTCGCGACACCGGAAGCAATTGCGACAGCGCTCGGCGTTCTCAGCCGGGTTCCGGAAATAGATATGATTATCTACCATATCGGATTTCATCCCATCACCAGCTGGGGAATGGGCCGGTTCGGTTCGGATGTTTTTCTGAAGCCGGTCATCGATGCCATGTTGGAGATCAGGAAAAGCAGTGGGAAGCCGGTTATTCTCGCTATTCGCCCGCCGGCCGACCTCGTCGGAATGGAGGAGTTCTTTACCTGTCAGGATGCTTTCGTGGCGGCCGGTTTTCCCGTGTTCAATTCACTGGGTATGCTGGCCCGCGCCCTGTTCCGCACGGTGAGATGGTCGAGGGCAAGGAGATGAGGGATATTGTTCTAAAAAAATTAGTCTTGACATGCAGTGTTATGGATATTAAATAAGAGACATAATTCTTAATTATCGGTATTTATGTTTAAAAAAAAGATAGACAGGTAAACATCTGTTTAGTATCTTAATATTATTAAGGAAAATCTGCAAAATCTAGATTTATTTTCGTTTTATTTTATGATGGCAAAATATCTCATTCGCTCCGCCCTGAATAATCCATCCATGGATTCAGGGGCTCCGGCAGCGTCCGTGCTGCCTGCTCATTGAGATATTTTTGCCATTTACACGAGAGTAGTCAATATTTAGTTGATTCAGTTAATTTGGCGCATCTCTTTCTAAAAGAGATGATAAAATTGCGGCGGAGCGAGCGAGAATATCGAAATGCCCTATCACATTGTATTTCATTGAGTGTTTTTTATAAAATCGTATTTTACAGAATTTCCTAAAATATTTGATGTTAGGCTTTAATTGTGAAAAAAATACAAACAGATTTAATTGCCGGTGATTGTCTTGATATTTTAAAGAAATATCCTGAGAATTTCTTTGATCTGATAATCACTTCTCCTCCATATGCAGATAGCAGAAAGAAAACATACGGCGGCATTCATCCTGATAATTATGTAGAATGGTTTTTACGAAGAAGTGAGCAATTTCTCAGGGTTATCAAGCCAACAGGAACCTTCATATTAAATATTAAAGAAAGAGTTCACAATGGCGAGAGGCACACATATGTTATTGAATTGATCTTGGAAATGAGAAAGCAAGGATGGTTATGGACAGAGGAGTTTATCTGGCATAAAAGGAACTGTCATCCAGGTAAATGGCCAAACAGATTTCGAGATGCCTGGGAAAGATGTTTGCAGTTTAATAAAAATAAGAATTTCAATATGTACCAGGAAGCTGTTATGGTACCAATGGGTGATTGGGCTAAATCGAGATTAAAAAATCTCGGTGAAAATGATGTTATTCGTTTTAATTCAAAGGTTGGCAGTGGATTTGGTAAAAATATCTCAAATTGGATTGGTCGCAAAATGGCTTATCCATCAAACGTTTTACATTTAGCAACTGAAACATCAAATAGAAACCATAGTGCTACTTTTCCCAAATCACTTCCTGAATGGTTTATTAAACTTTTTACAAAGGAGTTTGATTGGGTGCTAGACCCTTTCTTGGGTGCTGGAACGACAAGTGAAATC
>CAZZCF010000048.1:0-26574 GCA_964652955.1 uncultured Leptospirales bacterium | reverse complement strand
AAATTACCGCAGGCGACATTGCGCAATGTCGCCTGCGGTATAATTCATTTTCATTTGTATAATTGATGATTTTATTAATATTTTGTGAGAAATTCCTCTTTAAAAAATCATTATCTTCGAATAATTATGTTTAATATGCGGTTTTATTAACAGATGTACATGGTCGGGATTGACTTTATATCCGTATATTTTGAAGCTCTTCAATTTTTGGCAAAAAAATAGCTCCTCAACAAATATCTCACAGAATAAATCCTCATTAAAGTATGGATATCCCTTGTACGTTTTTGTGGTTATGAAATAGATTGCATTTTCAAAATAATATCTCTTCTGTGAATTTCGGTGAAGGTTCATTGTATATACCTTTGTAATTGTCCTGAATATATACGGATGAGGTGATTTAAGAATGAATTTTTTACAGTGTAATAATAATCAATGCAGGATTCCCTGGAGGCGCTGTTGTGCAACCTCGCCCGTGGGGATTAATACAATAAATACATTCGCGGTCACCGGTTCATAGTGTTATTTCGGATACGGAGATAGCCACTAAATGCAATCAAGACCGCGCCCCATTCTATTTGAACAGAAATTTTTCTTTGACACGGCCCCTTCTTTTATAGTATCTTAAAAACACAGTCTTATGCAACACATCCTTCAGTTCCACATACATATATATACATACACAGGAGGCGTTTATGGATAGTATTCTACGCATTGACATGGGCGCGAAAGGCGGCCCGTCGTTTAAAAAGGAGCCGGTCGGCGATTATGCCGGGAAGGGGGGAAGAGCGCTCACCTCGGCAATCGTGTCGAAGGAGATTCCTCCCCTCTGCCATCCGCTCGGCCCCGAGAACAAGCTCATCATTGCGCCGGGACTTCTGAGCGGGACCACGGCGGCGATGTCGGGGCGGCTCTCCGTCGGTTGCAAGAGCCCCCTGACCGGCGGCATCAAGGAGGCAAATTCCGGTGGCCAGGCAGCGCAGGTTCTGGCACGGCTCGGCTATGCGGCCATCGTCCTTGAGGGGAATCCCGATGGTGATGATCTCTACAGGGTCATTATCAACAAGGACGGGGTGAAGATCGAGAAGGATAACAAGCTGAAGATGCTCCCAAACTATGATCTCGTCGAGAAGATGAAGAAGGACTACGGAGACAAGATTACCTGCATCTCCATCGGTCCGGCGGGAGAGATGAAGATGGGTGCCGCCTCGGTGGCTATTACCGACATGGAGCTCAGGCCGTCGCGGCACGCCGCGCGCGGCGGTGTCGGCGCGGTGATGGGATCGAAGGGCGTCAAGGTCATCGTGCTCGACGATACCGGCATGAAAATGCGAAGCCCGAAGGATCCGGATAAGTTCAGGGAGGCCAACAAGGCCTTCGTTGACGGGCTGAAGAAGCACTCCGTCACCGGCGAGGGGCTCCCCGCCTACGGGACGAACATTCTGGCCAACATCATCAACGAAGCCGGCGGCTACCCGACCCATAACTTCAGGGAGGGGCAGTTCAAGGGAACGGCAAAGATAAGCGGCGAAACGCAGGCGGAGCTCGAGGTGAAGCGGGGCGGGCTGGCGACGCACGGCTGTCACCGGGGCTGCGTCATTCAGTGCTCGGGCACCTTTAACGATAAGGACGGGAACTTCGTGTCGAAACAGCCGGAATATGAGACTATCTGGGCGCATGGCGCCAACTGCGGCATCGACGATCTCGACATCATCGCCAGGCTCGATTTCCTCGATGACAACTACGGTCTGGACACCATCGAGATGGGCGGCACTATCGCGGTGGCCATGGAGGCGGGCATTGCCAAGTTCGGCGACGGCAAAGCTGCCATCAAGCTCGTCGAGGAGGTGGGGAAGGGGACACCGCTCGGCAGAATACTGGGGAACGGTGCCGCGGTAACCGCGCGTGCCTTCGGCATCGAGCGGGCGCCGGTCGTCAAGGGACAGTCGATGCCTGCATATGATCCGCGGGCGATACAGGGCATCGGGGTGACCTATGCGACGAGCACCATGGGCGCCGATCACACGGCGGGATACGCCATTGCGACGAATATTCTCAATGTCGGCGGCTCGGTCGATCCCCTCAAGCCTGAGGGCCAGGTAGAGCTCTCGCGGAACCTCCAGATAGCGACAGCCGCGGTCGATGCGACGGGGATGTGCCTCTTCATAGCCTTTGCGGTTCTCGATCAGCCGGAGACCTTCCAGGCGCTCATCGATCTGCTCAACGCCTTCTACGGGCTCAGCCTGACGGCGGACGATGTCACTGCCCTCGGCAAGGATATACTGAAGATGGAGCGGGATTTCAATACTCGTGCCGGCTTCACCAAGGAGCACGATCGCCTGCCCATGTACTTCCGCCGGGAGGCCATATCACCCCACAACATCACCTTTATGGTTAAGGACGAGGAGCTGGATCAGGTATATAACTGGTAAGCTCGGATTCGCCGCAGGGCTGTAGCGCCCTGCGGCGCTCCTGTACTGAGCATTGAGAGGCACGGTAACACATTGCATCATTACTCTCGAAGCGGCGCAGATGCCCTTCCTCCTTTCCCTGCTTCAGAGGGAATTCGGGATTCGTGGCGAAGTGGGATGCTCCATTGAGGAGTTTCTCGTCGAGCAATGCGGACTGGATCGTGAATATATCTCTGAAAGGATAAAGACGGTATTTCTCAACGGGAAACCGGTTGATGATGTCGGAAGCGCGGTGATAGGGGATGGCGATATCCTCTCACTCTCCGGCGCGATGCCCGGCCTCGTCGGCGCCGTTATGCGGCGGGGGAGCTATTACGCGGCCTTCAGGGAGTCCATTACCTATCATGAGGAGAAGGCACAGAAGCGGGGAGAAGGGACCGTCCGGTTGAAGCTCTTCAACCTGGTGTTGAGCGAACGGGGTGCAGACTTCCTGCAGCGGGGAATATACATCGAGTCGGATGAGCTCCTAAAGTACCTTTCAGGCCTGCCGGTGGATTTCTGGGAGGGATGCCGGAGCATCGCGCTTGATGGGGAGCCGGTTTCGGTCACGGACTTTCAGAAGAAGAAATCCTTCGGGACTGATTGGACCTTCCTGCGGGTGGATGTTGTTTAAACAATTAATGGTACTTAATTATTACAGAATAAAACCGCCGGTGAACGCTGACAGTTAATAGTGATTAGTGATAAGTGATGAGTGATTAGTTATCAGCTGACATCTATCAGTTATCAGTGAATAATCATGTGATTTCCTATTGCATGTCACTTGTTACTCGTCACTTGTTACTTTGTTCCCGTTATATGTCACACGTCGCAATAATAATCGTGTAAATCTGCTCTTTTGTTTGCCTGCATTTTATGGCAGGTGTAATTATTAAGATGGTGCTGAAAATCTGTTGATAAGCTGGCATATGTCAAAGAAAAACATTACAATAACCGTCAAGCTCTTCGCCACGCTGCGGCGGGGGCGTTTCGAAAACGATGCGAAGAAGTTTCAATCGGGAACAACCGTCCGCGAAGTTATCGAAAAGCTCCGCATTCCCGAGGAGAAGGTTTCGATAATCTTTGTCAACGGACGTCACGCCGGACGCGATCAGGAGCTTGCCGATGGCGATACGTTGGCACTCTTTCCTCCCGTCGGCGGGGGATAGGGATAATTCTGGGCGCTCCCTTCAATTCTGCCGCTTTTCCCTTTTGTTCAATGCATGAACAGTGATCAGCCCTCTTTTCCCATGCTCGCAAATTCGTTGTAGAGTTGAAAGCTCTCTTTGAGCATCTCGGGTATCTCGAGGTCATAGGGGCATCGCTCAACGCACTCGCCGCATTCGATGCAGTTTTCTGCCGTTTCCATCGCATCCTTTACAAGGGCGATAGCTGTGCTGCGATCGAATCGCCGCGAGACGGATTTGAAGATCAGCACATCCCGTATCCGAACACCCTGTTCGCAGGGCAGGCAATATCCGCAGCGATGGCAGAATTTCTTTCCCAGTTCGAGGCGTATCCGTTCTATCTCGTGCTGATCGGCATCGGTGAGCGGCGCCGGCGATTCGTAGTAGGTGAGTATCTCGTCAATTTCCGCGGTTTTTGAAATGCCGGGTATGGGAAGCACTTCGGGATACTGCTGCAGGAATTTAAAGCAGAGATCCGCCCGCTCGAGCAGACCGCCGCCGAGCGGCTTCATGGCGATGATGCCCATATCCAGTTCGCGGGCGATGCCGAAGAGCTCATCGGCAGGATCGTATTCGATGAAGTTGAAGGGTATCTGCACCGTTGCGAACCTGCCGGTCCTGCAGGCATCTTTTGCGACAGCGATGCTGTGTGAGGTGAATCCGATAAAACGGATCTTCCCCTCCCGCTGTGCTTTTTCCGCTGCTGCCAGGGCGCCGCCGGGAGCGGTTACCTGCTCGAGTTCCTCGGGGCTCGTCACATTATGGAGCTGATACAGCTCGATGGAATCCGTATTGAGTTGTTCGAGGCTCCGCTCGATATGGTTCCGCGCCCCTGCTTCGTCCCGGGCAAGTGTCTTGGAAGCGAGAAAGACCTTATCTCTTACCTCTTCAAGCGCAATGCCTATCTTCTTCTCACTGTCAACATACATGTTCGCCGTGTCGAAGAAGGTAATGCCTCCTTCGTAACAGTGGCGGACGACCTTCACCGCTTCCTCGATGCTCAGGGGAATTATCGGGATGCCGCCGAAACCGACTTCCGATACCATGAGTTCGGTTTTGCCGAGTCGCTTGGTTTTCATTTCTTGCTCCCGGTGCCGTATTTCAAAATGAAAATTCTCTTAAGTGATTTATCGTTTGGGAAGAACCTTCACGCCCGCACCACTCATGTTCAATTGTACCTCGCGGCGGGAAACCGTCAAATATTAAGGGAACGGATCAGCGTGAATGGTGCGGATGAGCGGTTCAGGATAGAAAGAATCAAATTGTAATTACCTTGACTGTGTCGTCGATCGGTGTACAGTGAAACAGAATAGAAGGATGAGGTGAGAAGATGGGAACAGGAGTGGTCGGTTCTGCAAGAAATCGATATTGGGCGATATGGCTCGTTATTCTGTTAGTTAATGCAATCGCCTTTGCCGTCATCGTATATGTCCTGCGGTACATCTGGATTGATATCAATGACTTCCTTATCGGGACTATTGGCATCGTCGCGAACTGGATTGGCATTATCCTGATAATCACCGGTGTAATAATCCTGTATCTTCTCATTGCTGTTATCATCACCGTGAAAAGCTGGATACGGGGGGTGCCGTTGAACATCGGTCCCTTTGCGAAGACGTGCAGTGTGATCATATTCATTGTCTGGAATGCGATGTTCGGCCTGTTGCTGTCCGAGGCGGGAGAATATATTTATTTCTCCGCTGAGGAAAATTACCTGCTCCCCGATCCGCTCCTCTGCGCTGACGGGAAACGGGTTATCGGCGCTGCCCGGTGGCAGGAGAAGCGCCGGCCGGAGATTCTCCGGCTCTTTTCAGAGCAGGTATACGGAAAAGTACCCGGAAAGCCGAAGGGTATGTCGTTTACGCTCGACTCAATCGATGAGAATGCGCTTGATGGCACGGCCGTCCGGAAAGAGGTTTCCGTTTATTTTGCCGGTTCTGACGGCCCGAGGATGAACATGCTCATCTACCTTCCGAAAAAGAGAAGGGGAGCCGTGCCGGCCTTTCTGGGGCTCAATTTCTTCGGCAATCAGGCGGTTCATCCCGATCCGGGTATCTCCATCACGAAGGGATGGGTGGAGAACAGGAGGAGATACGGCATCGTGAATCATCGGGCTACCGAAGCCTCGCGCGGAGCCCGCGCCTCCTACTGGCAGGTGGAGCGCATTATCAGTCGCGGGTATGCCCTGGCGACGATCTTCTACGGAGATATCGATCCCGATTTTGACGACGGCTTTCGGAATGGCGTTCATCCTCTGTTTTACCGATCCGGCCAGACGGCACCGGCAGCTGACGAGTGGGGCTCCATCAGCGCCTGGGCATGGGGTCTCAGCCGGGCGATGGATTATCTTGAGCGGGATGATGATATCGATCATCGAAAGGTTGCCGTCATGGGACATTCCCGCCTCGGCAAGACAGCGCTGTGGGCGGGTGCCCTCGATCGGCGTTTTGCCATGGTCATCTCGAACAACTCGGGGTGCATGGGAGCTGCCCTGTCGCGCAGACGGTACGGCGAGACGATTGAATACGTCACCGGAAGCTTTCCGCACTGGTTCTGCGGGAATTTCAAAAAGTACATTAACCGGGAGGGGGATCTCCCCGTGGATCAGCATATGCTCATCGCGCTCATCGCGCCGCGGCCGATGTACGTGGCAAGCGCGGAGATGGACCGGTGGGCTGATCCGGTCGGCGAGTTTCTCTCGGCGAAGAATGCTTCTCCCGTCTACCGGCTCTTCGGTAAGGAGGGTCTTGCCGCTGAGGACCTGCCCGCCGTCAATGAGCCGATTACGAGCATAATCGGATATCACATCCGTTCGGGCGGTCATCAGGTGACTGCCTATGACTGGGATCGTTTTCTGGACTTTGCGGACAGGTATCTTTAGGCACGCTGCCGATCGCTTAATGTTCTCCGAGCGGTGATATCGCATGAAAAATGCGTACTCCGCCCGATGAGGAAACTTATCCGGAGATCTGACACATCGTCCAGGTGCCTTCCTCTCTGAACCCAAGCTTTCGGTAGAGTGATCCTGCGTGAGGATTTTTTATAATTTTCAATATCGCCTATGATGAAGATGTTGAAGTCTTTCTCTTCACTGAGATAGGAGAGTATATCCTCCCTGTCCTGCTCGGTGAGTTTCCGTATCACGGTTTCTTCTCTGTTCTCTTCATGAAGGTTCAGGTCTCATGTCCGATGATGGGGAAGGCGGGACCGGCGCCCGGTACAGCGACTGAATGAATCGATCTTCCTCCAGAAAGTCGCGAAACACCGGTGCTCCCGACAATTCCGCTGAGATGAGCCCGCCGATGCCGATGAAGCCGATGTCCAGCTTCCGGGCAACCTGCACATCCCATATGGCATCACCGACACTTACAATCGCTTCGAAGGCGGTAACACCGTAATGCTCCCGGGCGCGTTCTATGCAGGTACGCACAATATCGTCCCGCTTCTTCTTCTCGGAGCTCGAGACCAGCGGAATGCCATTGATGTTGATGCCGGCGGCGCTGAGCTTGAAGAGAGCCGTTTCCCGCCAGCCCCCCGTTGCAATGCCGATACGCCAGTCATCTCTTCTCCTGAGCTCGGCGAGTATTCTCCGTGCTCCCGGAATTTCAAGGAAGGCTTCCGGCTCGCGGGCAAAGTGCTCTTTCAGGAGGAGGAGAAATCCCTCCCGCTGCCGCTCAAGTTCTTCGGCAGTCGGTTTTCTCATAAAGCGGTCTTCGAATATCTCCTCGAAGATGCCCCGGTCGGTTGCGGTTGTATAGTTCTGCCATCGGGCTTCTATCTCGTTTATGCCGAAGCGTTTAAGCGAGCCGAGATAGCAGACGGCATCGACCTCGGTTGAGTTGATGAGTGTGCCGTCGATGTCAAAGATTACAAGGTTGCTCATGTGCCGCCGCATGGATTTTTTTTACTCTATGATAGGTGAGCGAGCGCATGTCGTCGATGATGTAATCCGCGCCGGAGAGATCCTGTCCCTTCGAGCCGGGATTCCTGAAGCCGATGCAGGGCATGCCGGCGGCTTTCGCCGCCCGGATACCGTTGGTCGAGTCCTCGATGACGACACACTTCGAGGGTTCCTCTTTGAGTTGCCGGGCCGTATATGTGAAGATGTCGGGATCGGGCTTTCCCCGCTCGACGAAATCACCGCTGACGATGATGCTGAAATAGCTCCCGAGTTTCAATTTTTCGATGAAGAGGGTAATGAGATCGATGGACGATGATGAAGCCAGTGCTCTTTTTACTCCATGCTCCGTGAGATCGTTGAGAAGATCCACCACGCCGGGTATTGCTGCAATTTCTTCTCTCGAGGCCATATAGTCGAGACGTACGCTTCGGTCGAATTGCAGGAGCTCATCCACCGATTGGGGCAACTGATAAGTTTTGCGGATATGGGACCAGAGCTTGTCGGACGCTTTTCCTATGAAGGTGTGCCGCTCCTCGTCGGGTATGGAGATGCCCAGCCGGTCGAAGATGATGCTCTCCACTTCGTAGTGGTACGGCTCGCTGTCGACGATGACACCGTCCATGTCGAATATTACGGCTTGAAGCACTGCACGTTCCTTTTCACTTCATGTCCAATATGTTATTGCCGCAGTTGCGCGCTTTTATCGAACGATGAGCTCGGCAATGGCAATGGCGTTCTCTCCGGCGCATGCGTAGAGGAGGTAAATTCGCCCCTCCTCCTGAAAAATAGCAGGATCCCGCAGCTCGTGAGAGCGTACGGTAGTCTCGCCCCGTAACGAAGGCACAACGGGCAGATCGGCCCCCTCCCAGCGCATCTCGGGCCGCAGCACATCAACCGGTTCGCTTGCCCGCCAATCGCTCCAGTCCTCCGGGATCATGTCGATGGCAGAGCAGAGAATTCGCTCGGGGGCATCGCCGACGCGTGACCAGAAGACATAGAGTTTTGTTCCGCTCCGCAGAAGGGCCGTGTGCCGCATGTTAACTCCGAAGAGCGGCTTCGGGCGCACTTCGAATCCGCTCAGACCATCTTTTGACCGGTACAGAATGCCCGGCATTGACAGGCCGTAGTAGGCGTCCCGGTACCTGAAAACGCGGAGGTAGGGAGTCGCAATGAGCTCGGGTTTTGCAGTAAAGTGAATCCCGTCGGTGGAAATGGCGATACGGCTGAGCTGTGTTCCGTCCTTCAGGAGGCCGTGATAGTACATTCTGATTTCCCGCCGCTTCTCATCGACGATGACATCGGGACTGGCGATGTGGGCCCGAAGCTCGTCGGAACCGAGAGTTTTTCTCGATGCGCGTATCTCGACCGCCTTCCGTGCTGCAAGCCCGACGTGCAGGAGCGCCCAGAATTCAGTCGGTGAGAGCCGTTTCCAGAGGCCAAGTGCAGATTGAATTTTACGCGCCCTGGATGCTTCGGTTGTGAAAAGTGAATCCTTCAGGTGAAGGGTGCCGGATTCATGGATCTTCCACGGGCCGCCGAGCCGGTCAGCGTAGGCGAGTCGAATATATTCCCCCTTGTGATGCGCGAAGTAGAGGTAATATTTGCCAAGCGGTTTCTGCACCCATGAGGGGACGCGGATGAGCGAGGGGCCGTTGATATTCACGTAGCCGTACAGGCGCGATTCTTCGATCAGGCGATCGCTCATGGTATGGCGGATGATCGGATTGTCGGGGAACCGCTTCACCTCGAAGGAGCGTTCCTTCAGAACTTCACTTTTCACCAGCTCGGTTGGCTTACCGAGATAGAAAAATCCCCAGATCTGATACCCGATGAAGATGGCCAGCAGGGTTATAAGCGCGCTACCTATTTTTTTTGTCATGGCCGTTCGCCTGCAACTTCATTGATTTCCATTTTTTTCCGGTATGGGTTATCCGTTACGTTTGCTTTACGGGAACAATTTCTTAAATTTTTGCCGCCAACCTTCATTATTTCATGGATTTTAGATGAGATTTCGTCAATAGCTTTTTCATTCCCGTGCTCAATTTCCGGCAGGTCATCGATGCTGTTCACGCGGCACAGGCTGTTTCCATCACACCGGTGCAGGCGGGGAATGGGTTTGAGCTTTTACAGGTACCGTCACGTAACAAATTGCCTGTCGGTAAGGGGGGCTACCCTTTTTCACTTGACCTCCCGCGCGAATGGGAGTACCGAATAGTGGACGATACCGGGGGAGGTGTGCAATGAAATCATACCTGGCGCTCTGTGCAATAGGATCTGACCGGACGGGGTTTGTCGATGCGGTGTCGGAGTATCTGGCGCAGCGTGATCTGAACATCGAGGAGAGCCGCGCGGCGGTACTGGGGAAGGAGTTCGGCTTTCTGATGCTCATTTCCGGAGGAGAGGAGGCAGTGCGTTCCCTCATTGAACAGAAGGATGACTTTGCCCGCGAGGCAGGTCTGGCGGAGCTCATTCTTTGCGAAACCGAGGAGCCTGAAGCGCGGCACCTTCACGACGCGCTCCCCTATGAGCTCGAGGCGACGAGCCTGGACCATCCCGGCATTGTTCAGCAGCTCACCGCAGCGCTCCACCGCTTTGATGTGAATATTGAGAGCATGAAAACAAATGTCGTGCCGGCGCCGATCACCGGAACGCCCCTCTTCTCGCTGACCGCGCTGGTGTACGTGCCCACCGCGGTGAAAATCACCGCGCTGCGTGATGCGCTCCGTGTGATATGCGATCGGTTCAATATCGACATCGCCTTCCGTCCACAGGGAGCGGAGCTGCGGTAGCGAATAGTGAATAGTGAATAGTAAAATCGATGAAGGTCCGGCTCATCATCCAGGATGCGAATACTCCGCCGATGAACATGGCGATTGACGAGGCCCTCATGAGCTCGGAGCTCCCGGTGCTTCGCCTGTACCGGTGGAGCCCGTCTGCCCTCTCTCTCGGCTATGCGCAGTCCGTTAATGAAATCAACACGACCTTCTGCACGGAGAACGACATCGCGATCGTGCGCAGAATAACGGGCGGCAGCGCCGTGCTGCACGAGCACGAGCTGACCTATTCGGTCGTTCTTGGTGAGGATATACTCCCTGCATCGATTGTCCGATCCTGCCGGATGATAAGCGGGGGAATTGTGCGGGCGCTTGCGCTTCTCGGCATCACCGCTTTTCCGCACGAGTCGCTGACGGGCAACCTGCGGTCGTCTGCCTGTTTTGATGAGCCTTCATGGTATGAGATCATCGTCGACGGGAAAAAGATCGCCGGCTCGGCGCAGAGGAGAGTTCGGGGGAAGGTGCTGCAGCACGGCGCGCTGCTCATCGGTATCGATATAGAAAAGTACGCGCGCTGCTTCAATGATTCACAGGGCCTCGCGGCTCGGCTCGTGGGGCGGATGACATCAATCAGCGGAAAGCTCGGGAGGCCGGTTTCATACGGCGAAACAGGAGAAGCGCTGAAACGTGGTTTTGCCGAAGCGCTCCGGATGGAATTCGTCGAGGAGGGGCTGACGCCCGATGAGATCAGACTGGCGAAGGAGCTGCATGATGGCAAGTATTCGCGGGACGAATGGAATTTCAAGCGATGATTGAATTCACTCGGCCATGGACTTCGCCCGATATGAGCTCCGCACGAGCGGTCCTGCCAGAATTTTCTCGAAACCGATGCCACGGCCAATCTCTTCAATCTCCAAAAACTCATCGGGATGATAGTATTTCATAACGGGATATCCGTTTCGCTTTGATTGCAGGTATTGTCCAATGGTGACCATGGTGCAGCCGGCGGAACGGAGATCCTGAAGCGTTTCGATGATATCACTCATCTCCTCGCCGAAGCCTATCATCAGACCCGATTTCGACGGTACCCCTGAACGGGAAACGCGCTCAATTAATTGCAATGAACGGGAGTAATTCCCCTTCGGACGCAGGTCCCGATAATAGTTCCTCACTACCTCGATATTGTGATTAATGACCGCAGGGGAGATTTCGATGATGCTGTCCACCGAGCTTTCCAGAGCAGCACCGAAATCGGGAACGAGCAGCTCAACCTGACAGGAGGGGTGTGCTTCTCGTATCGCTGCAACCGTTGCGATAAAGTGCCGGGCGCCACCATCCTCCAGATCGTCACGCGTTACGGAAGTAATGACGACGTAGGAGAGATCGAGGAGGGCGACCGCCTCTGCTATCCGTTGTGGTTCTTCCGGGTCTGGCGGGAGCGGCGTGCCGGTCTGTACTGCGCAGTATCGGCAATTTCTCGTGCAGAGAGCTCCGAGTATCAGAAAAGTAGCCGTTCCGCTATCGAAGCACTCGCCAATATTGGGACATCTCGCCTCAACGCAGATGGTATTGAGTCCTTTTACGACAAGGATCTTTTTCACCCGTGCGGCGGTTTCCCCCCCGGGTATCTGGAACTTTATCCAGTCGGGGATTTGTCTTTGTCTTCTTCCCATATCAGAGTCGGTTTCCGCGATGCCAGGACGGCGTCGACGCGCCTCACCGGCGTTCTGTGTGGAGCCCGCTTGACCGTATCGGGCTCTTCGATTGCCTCCCGCTTTATCTGCTGCATGGTTTCCACGAATCGATCCAGCTCCTCCTTGCTCTCTGTTTCGGTTGGCTCAATCATCATGGCGCCCTGCACGGTGAGCGGGAAATAGACGGTCGGTGCGTGAAAACCGTAGTCGAGAATGCGTTTGGCAATATCGTTTGTGGTAATGCCGTTGGGGAAGTTCCTGTCACTGATGACGAATTCGTGCATGCAGAGCCGATCGATGGGGAGGTGAAAGTCGTTCTTCAGCCTGGCGAGGAGATAGTTCGCGTTCAGAACGGCGTTCTCCGCAACCGCAACTATCCCCGCGGGGCCGAGTGTCCTGATATAGGCAAAGGCTTTGAGGATGACGAGAAAGTTGCCGTAGAAGGAGTGCATTCTTCCGATGGAGTCGGGGAGGTTTTCATCCAGGAAATAGCCGCGGTCATCTTTGCCTATCAGGGGCACGGGGAGATATCCCTTCAGCGAGTCGACCACACCGAGCGGACCGGCACCGGGGCCGCCGCCGCCGTGTGGTGTCGAAAAGGTTTTGTGCAGGTTGATGTGCATCATATCGAATCCCATGTCCGTGATCCGCGCTTTCCCCATAAGTGCATTCAGGTTTGCGCCGTCACAGTAGAAGAGTGCCCCCTTCCGGTGAAGGATATCGGCGATCTCGATACTGTTTCGGTCAAAGAGGCCGAAGGTATTCGGGCTGGTCAGCATCATCGCGGCGGTTCGTTCATCGACCATGTCGGCCAGATGTTCGATGTCGACATCGCCATCCTTCGAGGGAACCTCCCTGACTTCGAAGCCGCACATGCTCACCGATGCCGGATTCGTTCCGTGGGCGGAGTCGGGAATGATGATGTGCGTCCGCTCTTCGCCGATCTTTTCGAAGTGCTTTTTTATTATCATCACACCGGTGAGCTCACCGTGGGCTCCCGCAGCCGGCGAGAGGGTAAACCGGTCAAATCCCGTTATCTCGCAGAGGTATTCGTTCAGAAGATACAGTATTTCGAGGCATCCCTGTGAGAGGCGGTCGCCGGAGAGGGGATGGCAGTTGAGGAAGCCGTCCAGCTGGGCGATTTTTTCGTTTATCTTCGGATTATATTTCATGGTGCAGCTCCCCAGCGGGTACATGCCGCTGTCGACCCCGAAGTTCATTCTGGAGAGTCTGGTGTAGTGCCTGACAACGTCGACCTCGCTTACCTCGAGGAGCTCGAGCGAATCGGCGAGGGAGGTTTCGGGAATTTCATCCCACTCATCGATATCCCAGGAGGGCACGGTGAAGCCGGCGGTTCCCTTCCTGTTTTTTTCAAAGATGACCATGATTGTTCCTCATTATTCTTGCTTATTAATGCATCCCGATGATGAATACCTCATTCAAGAGCGGCTATGAGATCGTTGATCTCCTCCGGAGATACGGTTTCGGTGCAGCATATCAGCAGGCAGTCACTGAGAGATGGGTAATAGCCGTCAAGCGGTATGCCCAGTATAAAACCCTTCTTTTTGAGCCGCTCGTGAACGTCCCGGGCATTCCCTATCCTCATGACAAGCTCATTGAAAAAGGGACCGGTGAAAACCCGCTCAAAGCCCCTTCCGGATAATCGCTGCATGAGGTGGCTCGCAAGCCGGTGGTTCAGCCGGGCCAGATCCCGCAGCCGGTTGCCGAGAAGGCTCAGATAGATGATGGTTCGCAACGCGCAGAGCCCCTGATTGGTGCAGATATTCGACGTTGCGCGCTCGCGGCGTATGTGCTGCTCCCTCGTCTGCAGGGTGAGAACGAAAGATTCATTGCCCTCCATGTCGACGGTTTTACCGACGAGCCTCCCGGGGACTTTTCGGAGATGCTCTTTTCTCGCTGCCAGTATGCCGAGATAGGGGCCGCCGAAACCGACGTAATTCCCGAAACTCTGTGCCTCGCCGCAGACAATATCGGCTCCGAGTGCTCCCGGGCTCTTCAGCATTCCCAGGGAGAGGGGCTCGGCGACAACGGCTATCAACAGCGCTCCCCGGCGGTGAGCAATCTCAGCGAGCGGGGGGATGTCCTCTATGATACCGAAGAAGTTGGGGCTCTGAACAATTACCGCGCTCGTCTCATCATCAACATGCTTTTCCGTTCGGCTCTGATCGGTTACCCCTTCTGAGAAACCGGTTTCGATAATGGGGCAATCGTTTGCCCAGGCATAGGTTTTGAGAACTGCACGATAGTGGGGGTGAATCGTGTTGCTGATGACTATCTTTTTCCTGCCGTTTATTCTCATCGACATGAGTGCCGCCTCAGCCAGCGCTGTGGCGCCGTCGTAGAGGCTTGCATTGGCCACCTCCATGCCGGTCAGCCGGCAGATCATGGTCTGGAATTCGAAGATGGCGGTCAGGGTTCCCTGACTGACCTCGGGTTGATAGGGGGTGTATGCCGTATAGAATTCCGAACGGAGAGAGAGCTGATCGACAACTGCGGGGACGTAGTGATGATAGGCACCACCTCCCGTAAAAGAGGTTATGCAGGTATTGCGTGATTCGATCTTCCGTATCAGGGTATGCAGCTCCGGCTCGGAGAGCGCCTCGGGAAGATTGAGATTTCCCGAAAGGAGTAACTGCTCGGGGATGTCCTGGAAGAGGGAATCGATGGAACTGACACCGATCTCATGAAGCATCTCCTTCCGTTCACGTTCGGTCGTGCTGATGTATCCCATGGTGCTATTCCTCGGATGCAACATATTCGGCATAGGCGGCTGCGTCCAGGAGGGAATCCAGTTCGGTGATATCATTTGCCGCAATCTTGAAAATCCACCCATCACCGTAGGGATCGCTGTTGATAAGCTCGGGAGTATCCTCAAGCGCTTTATTGGTTTCGACGATGGTGCCGGAGATCGGACTGAAGATGTCTGAAACCGCCTTCACCGATTCGACGACAGCGATCTGCTCACCCTGCTTCACCTTCCTGTCCGTTTCCGGAAGCTCAACAAAGACGATATCGGTCAGCTGCTCCTGCGCGTGGTCCGTGATTCCGCAGATCACGTTCGATTCCCCTTCACGCCTGGCCCACTCGTGCTCTTGAGAGTATTTCAGATCTTCGGGTATGGAACTCATAATTCCCTCCTCTGCTGCATGGTATTAATGTGTGTGCTTTCAGTATACTCAGAAAAAGGCCTTTTGACTACTGTGGCCGTGACAGCTTTGACTCGTATGACAACAGAAAGGCGATCTCCGATTGCTGCCGATCCCCTTTTAACGAGCGCCATTGCTATTCTCCCTTTAAAGAGCGGCGTTCTCCTCAACGCCGTTATCACTTCATCCTCCTCAGACAGAAATCGATTGCTCGCATCAGGGGATCGTACACCTCGCTTACGGGTGGGCAGTAGGCGAGCTCAAGCCGCGGCAATTCACCGAGGGGGATGGCGTATTCTATGGCCATGCTCATGAGATTGATCCGCTCGGCAGCGCCTCTGATGCCGACCGCCTGAGCGCCCAGCACGGCACCGCTCTTTCTTTCGGCGATGACCTTGACGGTTATCGGTGTGCCGCCGGGGAAATACTCCGGGAGTATGGATGTCGTTATTTTGCCTACAACAGGTTCATACCCATGCTCTCGTGCACCTCTCTCGGTATAACCGGTTCCCGCAACTTCCAGTTCGCCGATCCTGGTAACGAATGTTGCCGCAGTGCCATGATAGACCGTATCTCCACCCGCCGCGTTTGCGCCGGCTACTGTTCCCTGCAAATACGCCGAGGTGGCGAGCTTTGCTCCGGTTGCCTTCCGATCGACAACTGACCAGCCCGCAATACAATCTCCCGCTGCATAGACGTTTTCCGCCGATGTTCGCAACCGCTCGTCCACAACAATGCCACGGTCGCAGCGAATCGATGATTCCACCGCGATACGCTCATTGGCACGGAATCCTGTTGCGCAGATTCCCACATCTGCGACGATCTTCTCACCGGCAGCGATGACGCCTCGGAATCCGTCATCGATGATGATCTCCTCGACGGCTTTTCCGAGGTGGAGCTCAACAGCATTATCTGCAAGATGCTCTGCTACCCTCTTTGCGAGATCGGGATCCAGTATACCCGGAAGTACCTGTTCGGTCATCTCGACAACAATAACGCGATCAACTGACATCTTCAGCGCCCATGCCGTCTCCAGGCCGATGGCCCCGGCGCCGATGACAATCGCTGTTCTGCTTCGGGATAATCGCTCTCTGATCCGAATGAGATCCGCGGGATCGGTCATTGTATAGAGACCGTTGTTGAGAGCTTTCTCAATTCCCGGTATCGGGGGAATTGCCGGGACGCTGCCGGCAGCGATGACGGCTCTATCGTACTGCACTTCGATGATAGTATCATCCTGCTGAGCGGTTATTGTCTGCTCATCGGTCGAAATCTTCAGGGCACGGGCTCCGATCCTCGATGCTCCCATCTTGTTGAGGTGTACATCCTGTTCCAGATCCCCATCCCTGACGATGCCTTCCAGCGCGTAGGGGAGGCCGCAGGGGTGTACGAGATCCTTTTCCTTGGGATCGATAACGACCGTCGATGCTCCCGGATTCTTTCTCTTGATGGCCATGAGCGCCGCATAGCCGGCGGACCCGAAGCCGATAATGACTATTTTCACCGTATGCTCCTTGCAATCCCGTATGCACTGTCAGCATGCATGAGCGAAGCTACAGGATATAGGGGACCTTGGCATTATAATTTTTATACACCACAAAAGTTTCAACCGATTGAACATCCTCTATATGTGATACCTCCTCGGTGTAAAACTCAAGGAGATCAAATCCCTCCTTGAGGAGCACCGTTACGATAAGATCAAATCGTCCCGTTACCACGCTCACCGAAACAACCCCGCGGAGCTTGCTGAACTCATCACCCTTCCTGACGAGATCCATGGTGTCGAGCTTGACGCCGATAAATACCATACGGTGTCGGGGAATCGCATCGGGATCGACCAGTCCCGCAATCTCGAGAATGCCCTCGTCGATGAGCCTGTACACGCGGGCACGAACCGTGTTCTCGGTTATCGAGAGCTCTTTTGCGATTTTTTTAAATGATTTTCTCCCGTCTCGGAGATGCTTGATAATGGCGATATTCGTTTCATCTATTTTCATGGCTGTTATTGATGGGAGCTTGCAGGTATATTAATATATGATATTTATTTATATGTCAATATAAATTTATAATATTGATGAAAAACTCAATATTATTAGAAAAATATTCTAAAAATGTAAGAATTTCAAACACGCAAGAGATATTCAGATGTTGTGTTGCAGCTTTGAGATTATCATCTTTTCAGCGGTGATCATTAAAATGGCGGAATCTGTAGGAGATGTCTTCAGTCGTACTGTTATCCCGAAGAAGATAATGACGATCGGCTGGCATTGAGATGCGTACCTGAAGAGCGCCCTCCGTGACCCTCTTCAGGCTGAGAAATCATTCGACATCCCTGTCTCACTTAATAGTTATGAAGACGATAGTTATCGGTATATCCCGACCCTGTTCCTGCCGCTTCTCTTTGCCCGATAGAGCGCTCTATCGGCGCGCTTGATGAACATGCCCGCATCCAGATCCCTGTTAATATCGTATTCAGCTATTCCGAGGCTGATGGTGATACGCAGGGGAACCTCCTGTCCCGGGAACTCGTGATCTTCTACACGTTTTCGCAACCTGCTGGCGACATCTGCTGCACGGCTGAGCTTCGTTTCCGGAAGAATGAAAGCGAATTCCTCGCCACCGTATCGAGAGGCGATATCAGTTTTTCTCAGGTTCTTCCGGAAGATGCTGCCCAGTGCTTTCAGGACCGTATCACCCTGCTGATGCCCGTAGCGGTCATTGATCCTTTTGAAGTGATCAATGTCAGTCATTATAAGGGAGAGGGGTGTGCTGTATCGCTCACTCCTCTTTATCTCCTCCTGAAGGCGCTCCTGAAAATAGTGATGGATGTACAGCCGGGTCATTCTATCCAGTGTCGCCATTCGGTAGAGGCGCGAGTTCTCAACGGCGATGGCAGCAAATTTAGAGAGATCGATGAGAAACTCCTTGTGGTCTTTGGAGAACGACGTGCTGTCTATTCTGGGGCCGAGAAGAAGGATGCCGTTGAGGATATTTTTCGAGCGGACAGGGATTATAAGCTGCGGTGTGAGCGCTTCGAGCTTTTCGAGGTCTTTTGCAAGGCGCTCTATGCTCTTCAGAGAGCGCACTTCCACAGGAAGGGGATTCTGGCTCAGATATTGTATGAGCGGCGATTCCTCTCTGAGGATGATCTTCCTCTGATCGAAGGGCGCATCGTATCCCGTTGCCATGTGGATGGAGTAATTGTTCTCGTCGATGTCGATCTGGAGCAGGAGAACGACCTTCTCGACAAACATCTGGCCGATACAGGTGTAGAGAATGGCTTCGACAAGGCTGTGAAAGTCGAGATTCGAGGCGAGGCTCATCCCGATCTCTATCAGGTTTCTGAGATCATAAATTTTCTTCTCGTGATATGAAGTGTCGCTGGCACCTAATTGATTCTTTTTCATCTTCTTGTCGGGACGAGTATTCAGAGAAGTGAAATGTGCTGCTACATCTTTTGATACTATCGGAAGATAAATCCTTCCGGTAAAGCAATAATAGATACGGTAAACTCCGGCGGCAGCGGTAACTATTTTCTTGACTTTTAACGGTGATGATTCGATAAGAATGATGGAATGATATCGGTAAAGATAAAACGGAAGACGAAGGGGCGCATTCCCCAGTACCAGAGTCCCGGCTCGTCAGGGGCTGATGTGTTAGCGTCTCTTGATGAGCCTGTCATGGTAGCGCCCGGAGAGATTGCCCTTGTTCCGACAGGGCTTTTCATTGAGCTCCCGGAGGGGTATGAAGCGCAGATCAGGCCGCGAAGCGGACTGGCAGTGAAATACGGCATCACCCTGTTGAATACGCCCGGCACGATTGATGCTGATTATCGGGGGGAGATTAAGATAATCATTGCTAATTTTGGAAAGGAGCCCTTTCGTATCGATGACGGGATGCGGATTGCGCAGATGGTGTTTTGCAGGGTGTTCCGAGGAAATTTCATCGAGGTTGAGGCGTTGAAGGGGACCGAACGCGATAACGGAGGATTTGGACACACAGGCATATGAAAAAGGACAGAGAAAAGGTGCGAATAATTCCCATCGGTGGTTTGAGTGCAGTCGGGAAGAATATGATGATTCTCGAGTATGGTGATGACAGTATCATCATCGATTGCGGCATCATGTTTCCCGGAGATGACA
Source organism: uncultured Leptospirales bacterium (assembly GCA_964652955.1). Lineage (GTDB taxonomy): Bacteria > Spirochaetota > UBA4802 > UBA4802 > JAKQUI01 > CAZZCF01. The sequence continues at coordinate 7,262 of CAZZCF010000048.1, read as the reverse complement.
TGCCGGGAGTTGATTTTATCATTCCTGATTTTTCCTACGCTGTCAAAAACAAGAAGAATATCAGGGGCATTATCATAACACACGGGCATGAGGATCATATCGGCGCGATGCCCTATCTGCTGGATGAGATAAATGCTCCCGTCTATGCGACCAAGCTGACGCTTGGTCTGATTCAGAACAGGCTTGAAGAGCGGCCTCCGAAATTACAACCGACCTTTATTGAAATATCGCCCCGTGATATTGTGCATATCGGAGAGTTCGTGATCGAATTCATCGGAACATGCCACTCCATTCTCGACGGCGTTGGTCTCGCTATTCAAACACCGGTCGGAACGATAGTTCACTCGGGAGATTTTAAGATCGACCATACGCCGGTAGAGGGGGTGGAAACCGATATCTATCGCTTTTCTGAATACGGCGAGAAGGGGGTGCTCCTTCTGATGTCCGATAGCACCAATGCCGAGCGTGAAGGCTATACCCGTTCCGAGGCGACCTTCAATAGAAAGTTGATGGAGATATTCTCATCATCGAAGGATCGCATTTTCGTTGCTCTCTTCGCCTCACATATTAATCGCATACAGCAGGTGCTCAACGCCGCGCGTCGGTACAATCGAAAGGTCATTGTCACCGGGAGAACGATGCTGCGGAACATCGAGATAGCCCATTCCATCGGGTATCTCACAATCAAGGATGATCTGATAGTGAACATCAGGGATGTTAAAAAATTGCCACTCAATAAGCAGGTCATCCTCTGCACCGGCACACAGGGGGAATCGATGTCGGCGCTCTCGCGAATTGCGAACGGATCGCATAAAAATTTCGTTGTTGGCAAAGGCGATACGGTAATCATTACGGCATCGGTCATTCCGGGGAATGAGCGACTGGTAAGCAATGTGGTGAACGCGCTGATGCTTGCTGGCGCCGAGGTGTACTATGAGCACGATGAAGACATACACGTGTCGGGACATGCCTCTCAGGAGGAGCTGAAGCTGATGATCGCGCTCACCCGCCCGAAATTCTTCCTGCCCATACACGGTGAATACAAGCATCTGGTTGCTCATGCGAAGATAGCCTCGTCGCAGCGAATCAAGTCTTCGAGGATTATTGTTGCAGTGAATGGCGATGTTCTGGATCTCACGAGGAGGAGCTTCGAGCGAGTGGATCGATTGAATCTGAACGAGCTGTTTGTTGAGCGGGGTGTCATCGGCGCGATGGGAAGCGGAATGATCAGGGAGCGCCAGATCATGTCACGGGAGGGCGTTCTTATCGTAACAATCCCCCTCTCAAAGGGGCGGCCTGCCGGTCCTCCGGAGATAATTGATCGGGGCGTGATATCATCGAACCGATCGGAGATCATCACGGCGCTGGCGGCATGGATCGAGCAGCATCTGGAGAAGCTGCTCATCGATGATGTATCTCCCAAAGAGATCTATTCTCAGATGAGGCGAAATCTCAGAAACCAGGTCTTCAAGCTGACCAGAAAGAATCCACTCATAGAGGTTCAGATCCTCGAACTGTAATAATCCGGGGTTCAACAATGAGGCAATCCCCCTTGTTGGAATACCGTGTTCAGGAGGGACGTATACATGAACAATATCACCCTTGTCCTTGTTGCCCTCGGGGTGGTACAGGGAGTGACCGAGTTTCTCCCCATTTCATCGTCGGGCCATTTAGTTATCTTTGAGCAGATAGGCTTTTTCAGGGAGACCATTGAGACGATTGGTTCCAATCTTGAGCTCTTCATTAATGTATGCCTGCACCTCGCGACACTCTGTGCCGTGATTATCTATCTGCGAAACGACATCATCCGGATTGCCAGGGGAGGTCTTGCCGCTCTCAGGGAACGGAACGGGGAGAGCGCCGAACTGCGAACGATCGGTTATATTCTCTGTGCTTCGTTGCCGGCGGGCATTGCCGGTATTCTCTTCCACGACTTTTTCGAGCGGCTCTTCTCGGTTCCCGAAACAGTCTTCCCGATGCTAATTTTAAATGGTATTATTCTTATATCCACTAAAATTATTCCCGTAAAAGACCGAAAATTAGAAGAGGTAGGAGTTTTCCGATCACTTTTCATTGGCTGTTTTCAGGCGATTGCTATCACGCCTGGTATTTCACGAGCGGGATCAACAATTACCGGCGGCATGCTCGCAGGACTTGTTCCTGAAGAATCGGCCAGGTTCTCATTCCTGATGGCAATACCCGTTATTGCCGGGGCAGGTTTTCTTGAATCGCTGAAGATCTATCAGGTGGGTGCCGCATCGGAGATTATTATTCCGCTCTCAATTGCCGCCGTGATTACAGTGTTTGTTGCGTTGCTCTCGCTGAAGCTTCTCTTTATGCTGGTGAGGCGGATACGAATTGATATCTTCGGGTATTACACCATTGCACTCGGTATTGCCGGAATGATCTGGTTTTAAAGAAATGATTGCGATTCTAAGCGTGAAAAGAATGACCGTGCGTGTGATGAATCAATCGGGAGGACTTTGTGGTTACAGAGAATAGACATCGTGAGATTCTGGGCCTCTTAATTCTCGTATTCGCTCTTTTGATTCTCCTGTCATTGATGAGCTATCATGTGGGAGATTACCATCTCCTGCGGCAGGGACAATCGGTCAACAACATCATCGGACCCATTGGCGTGGGAATCAGTCACTTCCTGCGGATGGCGTTCGGTTACTCTTCCTACTGTATTGTTGCGATTCTCGCCATAGCCGGATGGAATTTTCTCCGGGGAGGGGATAGTATTAATGAGATTGAGCGAATCCTTTCGATATCCTATTTTCTCTTGACGAGCTCCTCGCTGATATCCCTTATTTTCAGGGAGACCGTTTCCCAGTATTCGGGTGGTATCATCGGTCTGTATCTCTCGGGGATGATCGTGAGCTGCGCGGGAAAGGTTGGCGCCTCGATCCTTCTGATAATTCTCAACGTCATTGGATTCATTCTCCTGGGGAATATGTCCCTCTCACTCTTCTTTCATGAGGAGGGTCAGAGCTGGATTTCCCGGTTTCGATCGAAACTTCGTCAATTTTTCATTCGGATACGGGGGCAGGTTCCCTTCAATCGCATCGATCGGGAGATACGGCCTGAATTTCGTGAGAAGCTTCCCTGGATTACGAAAGAGCGAATACCCGTTGAGGAGCGAAACGATCGTGACCGGGCTTCCCTTGAAGATTCGATGCTCCTCATCGAGGACCATCACCAGCCGGCGGTTGTTTTCCCCGACGAGCCTGTGGATGATATCGAGAGCGGTGAGGTTTTCGATATCGCATACGTTTCCGATGGCGACAGGTATGAAACGGTTGCCAGCGCTGAAGATTGTAAGATCGATCGGGACGAATCCCCCGAACCCGAGGGGATCGTCTACGAGGGAATTGCGGTGAACAGAATCCGATCAATCGAGCGTGAGGTGAAAGTTGCTCCACCACTCGTTGCGGAGGCGGACCGCGAGAACGGAGATGATAGTGATGCGTTCGATGGAGGAGATGTTGTCGATGACTTCGAAGCGGACAATGATGAAGCGCCCGCACGTTTCGAACATATCGGTGGAGAATCGCGGGTTTTTGACGAGATCAAGATCAACTCGGAATACAGCATCCCCACCTCATATCTTAAGTCGTCAGCCTCCTCTGATGTCGAAGGCTGGAAGAACGAGATAAGGAGAAACTCGGAGCTTCTCGTGTCCACCCTTTCTGAATTTGGCATCGAATCGAGAATATCCAAGGTGAACCGGGGACCGGTCATCACCCTCTATGAGATGCAGATAGCTCCCGGAATCAAGGTGAACCGTATCGTTAGCCTCGCCGATGATATTGCCATGGCGCTCGCGGCATCCCGCGTCAGGGTCGTGGCTCCCATTCCGGGGAAATCGGCAGTCGGCGTCGAGGTCCCGAACCGGAATCGTGAGATGGTAACCCTCGGGGATATCATCAAGTCGCCGGAGTATCAGAATCAGTACGGCATGCTGAAGGTTGCGCTGGGGAAGGACATTCTCGGGTTGCCGATAGTTATCGACCTCAAGAAGATGCCGCATCTCCTGATCGCCGGTGCGACCGGGTCCGGAAAATCGGTGCTGGTGAACAGCATCATAATGAGCCTGGTGTACAACTACGATCCCAATTTCGTGCGCTTTATTCTCGTCGATCCGAAGATGGTTGAGCTCCAGCTCTATAACGGTCTTCCTCATCTTCTTACGCCGGTCATAACCGAACCCCATGTCGCGCCCAAGGCGCTGAAGTGGACAATGTTCGAGATGGAACGGCGCTACCGGCTCCTCTCGGAGCTGCACACCAGGGATATCGATCGGTACAATGAGAAAATCGAGGATTTTGATGATGAGTACGAGAAGCTCCCCTATATCGTCATTATTATGGATGAGCTCGCCGATCTGATGATGATTGCCTCAAAGGAGATAGAGGGATTTATTACGAGAATTGCACAGAAGGCGCGAGCGGTGGGCATTCACCTGGTTCTGGCGACGCAGCGTCCCTCGGTGGACATCATCACCGGCATCATCAAAGCGAACTTCCCCGCGCGGGTTGCCTTCCAGGTGCCCCAGAAGACCGATTCTCGGACCATTATCGATCAGAATGGTGCCGAGAAGCTCCTGGGCAAGGGCGATATGCTCTACCAGTCTCCTCTGAGCTCCTTTCCCGTACGGATTCAGGGCGCCTTTATTTCCGAGGATGAGGTCATGGTGGTCGTTAACCATCTGAGGAAAATGGGGAAGCCCTCCTATATCAATATCGAGGAGAGCATCTACGAGGAGGAGATGTACGAGGATGTCGACTCGATGGAGGATGAGCTCTTTACCGAGGCGATGAAAATCGTCGAAGAGACAAAGAAGGCCTCTGCATCGTATCTCCAGCGGCGGTTGAGCATCGGCTATAACCGCGCGGCGCGGATAATTGAGCTCATGGAGGATCGGGGCTATGTCGGGCCGCAGCAGGGGAGCAAGCCCCGCGAGGTTTTTATATAGGATTCTTCAATGCCGCTCGACCCCCGCTCAACGGTGTAACCGAATTATTCTTTTCTGCTATCCGGCTCTTCTGAATGTGCTCATCACACACCATTTATGCATAGAGAAAACAGGTTCAAACTCGTATTTCTCGGAAAAAAAAATCCATTGCAATAATCTGTTGAATCTGTTTAATCGATGCAGTCTGTGTAATCGGTGATTGCCAGTTCTGTTTTATATGGCGTACTATCTCGATGCGTTCCTCGAGGAGATAAGCCATGCTGCTGTGAGCAGCGGGGGACCGCCCTGCAAAAAACACCTCGATGCTTGCATCGACTGCGATGGCGCTGGCAGCGTGCTTCGGGGTCGTTTATCGAGACACTCCTCTCTCATTACGGTGCTGTCCCTGATGAATGCTGTCACACTGATAGAAGGTTTGTAAAAGATGAAAAAGGCAAAATATATCACGGCGGGTGTGGCCACAGCACTTCTCGTGAGCCTGCTCTATGCCGTATATGCCGGAAGATCGATCGTCGGGGATGTCCGATCATATCTCGACCGGGTTTACCGGATCGAGCGCGATTTTATCGAGAATATCCCCATCTATGAGGATTTTGCAAATCCCCGGATGGAGGGGGAGCTTCGCCGGTATCTGTTGCATGATCACCTGCGCATTGCCGATGCGTGCGGGGTATCTCCCGTCATGCATGAAAGCGAGATTGATGATCTCGTGCGGGAGGGAAAGCTCACGAAGCTCAGCTCTGGAGCCAATGCACTCTATTATTTCTACAACGTCAGGGAGAAGTACCGCTACCTCACCCCCCTCGCAGCCCGGGGGCTGGAAAAGCTCGTTATTCGCTTTCAGGAAAATCTCAACAAAAAGAGGAAGCTTCCGCCGGTGAAGATAGCGATATCGTCGGTGCTGCGGCCGGTATCCTATCAGCAAAATCTCAGGGGGAGAAATATCAATGCTACCATAGTCTCGACCCATAGCCGCGGCATCAGCTTTGACATCTTCTATGATGATTATTATATCAGTCTCCCGTCGCATTCATCATGGTTATCCGGCGCTGTGCTGAGCGAGCTGAGAAGGCGATTCGGATTCCTCCTCGGCGATGCGCTGCGCAGGCAGCTCCGCTCGGTTTTGATGGAGACGCTCCTGCAGATGCAGGGGGAGGGTTCCCTCTACGTTACGCTGGAGCGGCGACAGCGATGCTATCATATTACTGTGCTCCCCGAAGAAAATCGATAGGTGATTGCGGTGATATGATACAGTCATCTAACCGGAGAGGAATGTGTTTTCTTCCTGTTTCTGCTGCCAGGTGCATCTTTTTGTGAGTTCGAAAAAAAAATAAATACCGCATCACTGTCATATTTTAATGATGCATGAAATGTATTTGACAATATTACCTCTTTCATTTCAAATTTGTCAATTATCCTATTTTAACACATATAACAAAAATGTCATATTTATTGGGGATTGAATGTGAAGCTCAGAGGAAAAGCTCATCTCATAATAATTCTCGCGCTCTGTTTCGGCTGTTCAGGTTTGTCTATAACTGAGGAGAAGGATTCACTGGGGAGAATTAACAGGCGGTTGATCTATATCGATGGAAAGCTCAATACCGTTGAAGAAATACAGTACGACAAACAGTCAAAGCGACCTGTGGTTAAGATATTCAACAGGGAAAGGGAAGGGGAATTCAATCCCGTTCGGGAAGAGAATTATTCCTATCAGCACAAGGTTCTGAGCCGCATCATGTACTATATATACATTGACAAGAGAAAAGTACTGTCAGGGATGATCAATTACTTCTATACCGGAGACAATCAGCCGAAGAGAACGGAGTACTACGCGATAACCGATTTAAGAAGAAAAAAAGTATTTCGATCGGGAATCGAGGTCTATACCTATGTCGATGCTGATCTGGAGAAAAGACGGATTATCGAATATGAGTACAATAAGGATACCAGCAGGGCAATGCAGCTGAGCCAGTATGTTGTTCTCTATAGGAACGATAAAATCATCTCCATGCAAACATGGATACTGGATAAGAATTCGAACAATATTATCAAAAATGAGGAAAATAATTTAGATATCATACTGGAAATGATAAAAAATATTGAGAAGAGCCTTGTTGAAAGAACCAAAGGGATTAAATTTATTAAATGATGGGGTAGATTAATGGATTTCACTGAAGTGAATGATAAGAATTTCAAAAAAGAGGTTCTCGAAGAGAAGGGAAAAAAGATAATCGTCGATTTCTGGGCTCCCTGGTGCGGTCCGTGTAAAATGCAGACACCC
>CAZZCF010000047.1:0-26634 GCA_964652955.1 uncultured Leptospirales bacterium | reverse complement strand
ATAAAAAGTTTTCTAAGGAGGTATATAAAAATGTTTAAAAAAATTGTTATATCAACGATTGCTATCACTTTTGCCCTCTCCGCCATCGGCTGCGGAAAAGCAGACAATTTTCTCCCGAACAAGGCTCTGGAACACTACTTTGAAGCGCAGAAAAGCAAAAACTGGATTAAGGTTTACGATCTCCTCTCGGAAGAGTTCAAAGCACAGCTCGGAGAGAGGGTGAGTTCAGCTGAAGGAGATCGGGAATTGGAAGCAATGAAGAAAAAGAATCCCGATCTAAAACTCGACACAACCAGGGACAAGGTTATCGCTTTCCTGGATGCGCAGGACAGGAGCACCGGCGAGTTCATCGGTTATGAGATAATCAAGGTTCCGGACGTTGAAAAGGATAAAGCCGAGATCACCGCCACGGTTTCAGTCACGAGAAAAGCGGCGGGAAAGGAGAAGAAAAAGATACAGGAAATCACTCTCAAGCTTGAGAAAAACGGATGGAAAATTATGGGTGGAGAGAAGCAATAGGATGCTCATGCAACTGATTTCATATGGAACATGTAAAGGGAGAGAGCCCGCAGAGGCTCTCTCTTTTCATGAATTCTGCAAAAATTCTTCTTGCCGGCCTGCCCCCTGACGGTATCATCAAACCGACAGACGAAACAGGCGGTTATCCGACGAATACCGAGGAACGAAACACCCCATGCTTCAGATAACAACTGCAGAAATTGACCTCAACGCAATCAAACATAATATCTCCTTGATTAGAAAGAAGCTGCGCAATAAGAAGATACTCCTCGCCGTAAAGGCGAACGGATACGGGCACGGCGCTGTCGCCGTTTCACAAGCCGTTGAAGATGAACAGCTCATCGATATGCTCGGGGTTGCAACGCCCGCTGAGGGTATCGAACTCAGACAGGCCGGCATTCAACTGCCGATACTCGTTCTGGGGCTCATACTCCCCGACGAGGAGGTTATTGCATCTCTCATCGAGTATAATCTCTCGCAAACTGTTGCCGATGCCGCTGTCATTGATGCAATCGCACGGATTGCGCGACAGATGAATACAGCGATTCCGCTTCACCTCAAGATCGATACCGGTATGGGGAGAATCGGATGCGAACCGTCAGAAGCCGTTGGTCTCGCGGAGCACGTAACAGATCAAACATCTCTTGTCCTGGAAGGTGTTTTTTCCCACCTGCCGGTCTCGGATATCCCCGAATCAGATTTCACGAGACAACAGATTGATCAATTCAAGCATCTTATACGAGCTATTGAGGAATCCGGCATAACCGTTCCCTCTATTCATATTGCGAACAGTGCCGCTATCCTTAATGACGATGAGCCGGCGGGAAACATGGTCCGGGCCGGCATTATGGCATACGGATATCTTCCATCACCAGCCTGCAGAAGGAGTATGCCAATCATCCCCGCAATGACGCTGAAGAGCCGTATTGTCTTCCTCAAGAGGGTACGGAAGGGGACTCCCCTCTCCTATGGCCACACCTACATCACCGATAGAGATGCCACCATTGCCACAATACCCGTTGGATACGGCGACGGATACAACCGATTGCTCAGCAATAAGGGGAAGGTGCTTATCAGCGGAAAGGAATACCCCGTTGTCGGACGGGTGTGCATGGATCAGGTGCTCGTTAATCTCGGCGATGATCATCATCACCTCGGAGAGGAGGTAATACTCTTCGGCAGGGAGACCATTACGGCTGAAACGATAGCGGAGTGGACTGAAACTATCCCCTATGAAATCACCTGCTCAGTCTCCAGGAGGATTCCCCGGGTATATCATACTTGAACAATCAGCCCTGTTTGAACCGCGCCATGAGCTGCCGAATAAAATTCGACATCCGGGTCAGGACCAGCGCGCTGATGATGACATCGAGAATGCGGGGAAAATCCAGTCCCGTACCCCGAAAAATTCTCAGCACCTCCACCTTGTAACAGAGGAAAAATGCAACCAGTATGATTATCGCATCCCTGGTCGCTTCAACCGGCCTGCTCGATTCCAGATCACGCAGTGCCGACATCGAGAAAATTGCCATCACCGCCGCCTCGAGTATGATTGAAATGACAAAGATATTGATAATATTTTGAATTAAAACATCACCATTCATAGAGCGTCCCTTCTCCTTTACGGAATAAAAGATGAATCCTCTGAATGAGGAGCGCGCTCCCGCAAGAATGCTCCTTCACTCTTCCGGTAGCTCAATGCCGGGAAATACGAGTTTCTCCGATTCACCCCCTGAAAGTGTAATAATATCATACCCGAGAAATAAAATCAAGATCATTTCTCTGAAGTGTTCCCGGCAACACACATTCTTCACTGTAAAGGCATCTTCAGGGCTGCATAGTCTGCAGATAGTTCTTAATCTTATTCCGGATGGAATCAGGCAGCTTGATGCCAATCGACTTGAGTCTCGACTCGTACTTATCAAAAGAGCGAATGTGCTGCGTGGTGTTGATGAATATCTGAAAATAGGAACGGATGCTCCCCTCCAGTTCTCTCCGGAACTCGGGGTTCTCGTTCAGCATATCCTCGAGCGGCGCGATAACCTTGTAATTGATGGGCCTGCAGATTGAACGGTAGGCGACAAACCGCTGGGTCACCTCGCATTCATAGTCCATATTCCTGATGCTCTTCTCGACAACACTGAGATCAATACAGTCAATAATCTCAAACAGATACCCGTCACCGAGATGTCCTTGTATAAGGTTCTCAGCCCGCTGAAAGTGCTCGCACTGCGTCCACATGGACTGGCATTCGGCATTGCAGCGAAGATAGAGCACCACATCAATATCAGAACTCGGCTGCGAGAGCCCGACATTCACTGAGCCGACAACATCCATGGCAATCTCGTCTAATTTCCCCTCCATAAGCTGAATGGCCTTTTCAAGCTTATCTACTCTATCCTCCGTCTCCTGCGTCTGAAAGAGCCGGAAGAACTTCTTCAGTTCATTAAACATGGCTATTTCGGGAATGTGCGGGTAATTATCCGTTTTGAGATCATAATTCTCCCTGCGGTGAAGTGCGTTCAATCGATCAGCATCAATTATCTGCTCCTCGATACCCTTTTCGCCTACAAGGTACTCAACGACATCATAAATTCGATCCTCCACCAGTTTTCGGAAAGGAATCCGCCGCACAACACCCTTCTCGACTTCAACACTGTAAAAGAATCCTCCTTCAGAAGTATCTCCGGTTATGGTGATTACCTCACCGAAGTTCGATGGATTAAGATATATCGTCCCCTCGGCATTCTCAACCCCCCACTCGCTGTGAACATGCCCGGTCAGGCATAGCAGAACCGGATTATTATCGCAGAATGTCCTGAGAGCCGGAGAACCCGAAGGACCGATAAAGGATATTCGGTCGTGAATGCCATGAGCCGGCTGATGAGAAACGATGATGTCCGGCTTGACAGCCTTGAAAAACCGGTACATCTCATTCTTTCGGTCATCAACACCGATTCCGGCAAGATACTTCACCACATATCGCTCGGGGATACCCGCTGTCCAGACATCCGCTCCGCCATACCCGGCAATGGTTATATCATCTATCTGATACCAGTGCATATGTAGATCCCGTTCATGCAACGAGGTGTACTTGAGGTCCATATCGTAATTCCCCGGCAGGCAGAGACAGGGTGAGGAGTGCTTCGTCGAGAGAACATTCTCCAGCACTTTGTACTTCTGCTGCATAACCCGCCTGGCCCGTATGGTATACTGCTGATACTTTGATCCCTTCTCCTGAATCTCCTCGGGAATATCGGGCAATTCGAGAAGATCATCAATAAAGTCTTCGATAATCATGTCTTCTTTCTCCATGCGCCGCCGCAAGCCGTTGAAAAAAGTATGCAATTCATGATATCGAATCGCCGTCCCCATATCGTAGAAGGGAATATCAATCAGGTCGCCCGATACAATGTACAGATCGGCGACCGTCTCGGAGAGGAGGGTCAGAACCTTCTCGAAAGCACCATGTATGTCGGTTAAATAGATAATACGCATGGGTATTCCTGAAATTATTCTTCAGGCAGAACAGATGGGCTGCTCATGCTCATCATCTTCTTCTATGAAAGCGAATCCGTACTTTAGTATACCCATGAAAAACAGTAATGACAAGAAGAAAGACCATGGTGAGATATAAAAAGATATCACCGTATTGTGCATAAAAGGTGCTGTGGTTCATTGAAAAGTCAATATCTCCGACAATATACCCCTTTTCCAGAATTGGCATCGACTTCACAATCCGACCGTAGGGATCGATAAGTGCCGAATAGCCGGTATTGCCGCATCTGACATACCATATGCCATTTTCCACCGCCCTGAATATCGATGCTGAAAAGTGCTGCATATGTCCGCTATAGGTGTCGGTCCAACCGTCATTGGTGATATTGACAAAAAAATCAGCACCACGTGATCGGTACTCCCTGCAGAGCCGGTAGAAGATGCCCTCATAGCAGACGAGACAGCCGAATCTCCTTCCCATCATTTCGAAGAGGAGCGGCTCGCTGCCGGGAACGAAATTTGAGCCGCCGAACTCATGGAGGATACGCTGGATACAGGGAAGCCACCTGCCGTAAGGGAACCATTCGCCAAAAGGAACGAGGTGTATCTTGGGATAGGTCTGCACCACTTCACCCGCTTTATTGATGAGAACAGCGCTGTTCTGAGGATAGAGCAGTTCATTCAGGTAATCCTCAAGAATGCCGATCTCACCGGTAAGGAGAAATTTCCCGTGTTCCCGGGCAACATTGAGTACCAGCCGCTCAAAGGTATCGAGATCACCCCGTTCATAATCGTATGATATCTTTTCCAGGGTCGCATACTCAGACCAGACAATCAGATCGGGATCGTAGCGCATGGAGTCTTCAGTATAAGCGGTCAGCGATTTCAGGTAGATGAACCGGTTCCCGTACCAATTAATCCAGGGAGAAATGCAGGTCTGCACTATTGATACCCGCATATCCCGCTTCGGCGAATCTGAATTCGGCATGATCGCACTGCCGTACACTATAAGAGCCAGTACGAAAGAGAAGAGGACAAATACCCGAATAAAGGGCGCTCTCCGGACAACCGAGGAAAAACCCTCCCTATTTTTTTCAAGAAAAGCAAGCAGATCAGAGAGAGCATAGTTCATCAGAATCAGCAGAAAGGTAACCCCCATAACGCCGGTATATGAGCTCATCTGAATGAGCGGGGTAACGGGATATTGAGAATACCCCCAGTATGTCCATGGAAATGCCAGAAAACCGATCGACTGTATCCAGTCTACGAAGATCCAGACAGAGGGGTATATCAGCATTCGCAGGCGCTCGAATCTCCGGGAGAGATATTCGGCAACAATAACTCGCGAGGCAAAGAAGACGGCGAGGCTCGGTATGAGAAAAAGGATGACAACGATATACCCCCCCGGTACTTTGGCACCAAAAGCACCGATCCACTGATACGCGAGAAAGCTGCCGAGAAGTCCCGTAATAAACGAAGCAGTGAAAACCTCTCGGGAGTTTTTTCCTCGGATATAGTGGAACAGGGGCACAAGGGATATCCAGGCAAAGAAGGGAAACCCCTTCAGCAACCATACATCATAGCTGGGGAAGGAGAGAAAGATGAGAAGAGCCGTTAAAAGGTAATAGTACCCGGCAAAGAAATTTCGTATGTTTTTCACAGCATATACCACCAGAACATGAGATTTTTCACCTTCGGGGGAATTTTCCCCCCACCGTATAAACCCACTGCAATTATCAGCATACCGAGAGAAAACCATCGTAATCGGTTCTCACTTCATCAATGGGGCCAGGCACGCTCCGGCCTATCTCCCAATCATCTTCAAAAACTCCTCTTCAGTCAGTATTGAAACCCCCAGCTCTCGCGCCTTCTCAAGCTTCGAACCTGCCGATTCACCGGCAACAACATAGTCCGTTTTCTTGCTTACCGATCCGGAAGCTCTGCCTCCCGCGCTCTCAACGAGACTCTCCGCTTCTTTCCGGGTAATCTCCTTCAGGGTACCGGTGAACACGAAGGTTTTATCCACAATACCCCCGCGTGTCTCAGCAATCGCCTCGTCCTCAACTGACAGGCCAATCTCCTTGAAGCGAGCGAGCATGGCACGGTTCTCATCGGAATGAAAGAAATCGTATATCGATTCCGCCACACCGGGACCGACCTCGTTTATCTCCATTAATTCATCAACGCTCAACTCCTGCAATCTGTTCAAACTTCGGACGGAACGGGCGATAACCTTTGCGATATGCTCACCAACATTCCGAATTCCCAGGCTCTTCAGAAAATGCGAGAGATTCACCGATCGCCTGCGATCTATGGCGTCGATTATCTTATCTGCAATTTTTTCTCCCATTCGCTCTACCGAGAGGAGGTCCTCCCTCGTGAGCGTATAGATATCCTCGATAGTTCTTATACGCCCCTTCTGGTACAGTCGCATCATGAGCTCGGGCCCGAAGAACTCAATATCCATCCCCTCCCGGGACACGAAGAACTTGAGCGTTTCAAATCGTTTCGCCTCACAGTCGGGATTCACACAGCGAATGTAGATATCCTCTTTCCTGAGCACACTTCCACAGGAAGGGCAGCGCTCCGGAGGAATTATCGCCTCCGCATCGGGCGGCCTCTTATCGACGACCGTCTCGATCACCTTGGGGATCACATCTCCCGCTCGCTTGACAACAACGGTATCTCCCCTTTTCAGGTCCAGTCTCTTAATCTCATTGAAGTTATGGAGTGTCGCCCGCTTGACGATAACTCCTCCGATGTTGATGGGAGCGAGATTCGCCACGGGAGTGATCAACCCTGAACGGCCCACCTGATAATCTACTGATTGCAATTTCGTAATCGCCTCTTTCGCCGGGAACTTCCAGGCAGTCGACCATCGAGGCGCTTTGCTCGTCGCACCGAGCTGTTCCCGAAGACCAAAATCCTCGACCTTGACCACGACGCCATCGATATCGTAATCGAGTAGATGCCGGTTCTCATGCCAGTACCGATAGAACTGCACCGCTTCATCGAGACCACCGAAGGTAACGTGTTCCGAAACAGGCAGGTTCAGCTCCTGCAAATACTCATACATCTCCCGGTGATTGCTGATGGTCCTCTCGGAGCTGATTCTCCCGACCGCATAAAACACGATGTCAAGATCACGGGATTCACTGATGCTGGGATCGAGCTGTCTGAGCGATCCGGCAGCAGCATTTCGGGGATTGGCGAAGAGCGGCTCGTCGTTCTCTTCACGTATTCCGTTCAGGCGCTCAAACTCACCATGCCGCATAAAAACCTCACCGCGCACCGAGAGGTATTCGGGAGCGCGTCCGCTTCCGATAACAACCGGCAATCTCTTGATGGTCGCCATGTTTGCGGAGACATCCTCTCCGACGAAACCATTTCCTCGCGTTGAGCCCTGGACAAATCTTCCCTTCTGATAAACCGCCTCAATTGCCAGCCCATCGAATTTGAGCTCGACCGAATATCGCAGATCACCTGAAGCATTGAGGAATCGCTTGCAGCGCTGATCAAACTCACGCAGATCATCTTCGGTGAAAACATTGCTCAGGCTCAGCATGGCAGGATCGTGCTCGACCTTCGAAAAGGTTCCTTCAGCGAATCCGCCGATCCGCTGTGCGGGGGAATCGTCCCTCTTGAGAGATGGATGCTTTTGCTCAATTCCGATGATCTCAAGCATCAGCTCATCGTAGGTCGCATCATCGACCAGCGGCCGGTCCAGAGTATAGTAATGATAGTTGTACTTTTCAATGAGCTGAATCAGTTCCTCATACCGTTTCCTGATTGCATCCATATCTTCTCCCTCTCCTTCCCGAGATGGACACGGCATCTTCAACCGGCATCGATGCTCCCATGAAGTATCAGAACCTCTTCAGATCCCGAAAGAGGTTCATATTCGTTGCAAAGAGAGCGGGAATGAATGCCGAAAGAACTGAAACCGAAATCGAAAGGAGTATAGACACCGGAAGGATCATGCCATTGCTCATCATAACACGAAATCCCTTGAGCATCGGTATCCACTCCGAGATATTCTCCGACAAGAGCTGAACCATAAACCGACCCAGATAGTAACCCGCGATGCCATAGATGGCCCCAACAACCGCCGCCTCAAGGATAAATATCAGGACGATGCGCATCTTCGAGGCGCCGAGCATCCGCTCAAGAGATATCTCATAGCTCCGGTGATAAACCATCGCCAGATACGCGTTGAAAATAGCTATACCCGTTAAGGCGAGAACGATAATAAGGAGCAGGAAAAAAGTGCCATCGATGACTCCCATTGCCCGGGAGGTTTTCTCCGCAATATCCCGATGAGACTCAACATGGAGTTTGAGGTTCTCAATCCGCTTCGCCAGATCGGGAAGCATCCGAACCTGCTGTGCAGTTACAAATAGCATTGAAGTAGAATAACACTTCTCGGGGGAAAAAAAGTCATCACGCTGCTCCTTGCAGAAATCCCGTATAAATTCCGAGGGGACAACAATTCCTGACGTGGTCAGCCTGTCGGTAAATCCGTATACCACTCCGCGGAAGTGTTTCTCCTCTCTCCCTTTAAAAAGGGAAGAGCGACCGACGATTATGTCGACTGAAAATCCCAGCAGCACCTTTTCTCCCACCTCGGGAAGATTGTTTGCCGCGGCGTAATTATTATAGAGATCGATGGCGAACAAGGGAATAACAACGGGAACCGTCTCCGCTGCTGTGAATCTTTTCCAGTCAATATCCGAACCACGGAAGAAGCTCCGCTCCACACCGCTTATCAGTATATCAGATCGAAGATAGCGCCCGAACATCCCGACCTTCACCGAAGCCGGCATATTCAGGCGTATGACTTTCTGTATGCTCCGAATCCCGGGTATTCTCTTAATGCGACGCACCTTCCCTTCACTGATCCGGTTCTGCGACTGGGTAAAGATGTTCAAACTCAGAGAAGAGGTGCCCGGCGGGGTGACCCGCATCTCACTGATGCCGAGTCGGTTAAATATTCGATTCTCCATGAAGACCCTGATGGAAGATCGCAGGCTCAGAAAGAGAATAAAAATGGAGATCAGGAACAGAATACCAAAGCTGGAGAGAAAGACCTTGGGCACTCTCAGAACAATCTCTCGTGTTATCAAGAATATATTTCTCATAAGATATCTGAACATGCTGACAACCCATCATATACTATTGCGGGCGGTCGTATATAATCAAGTCATTATTATCGGAGGCCGTTAGATTTTTACCCGCCCGGCACTTATCACCCTGTTTCGATGTCTCTCTTCCAAAATGCGAAGGCCCTTCAGCATTTTCATTCAAAGAACTGCACTGACAGCGCCTCGCGGATCGAGAAAAATTAGATTGACATTGCTCTCGGGCACTCACCATAGTGCACAGATACAATTACCACTGAGGAGAGGGTCCATCTCCGCTCTTCTTCGAAAAAGTGAACCCATCGATGCTTGCAAAGCGAATAATACCCTGTCTCGACGTCAAAGACGGCCGTGTTGTCAAGGGAGTCAACTTCGTTAATCTCAGGGATGCCGGCGATCCCGTCGAAAACGGTATTTTCTACGACACGGAGGGCGCCGACGAGCTCGTCTTTCTGGATATTACCGCCTCATCGGACCGGCGGAGGATTATTCTGGATATGGTAAAGCGCGTTGCCGAAACGGTGCACATCCCCTTCACGGTCGGTGGCGGCATCAGAACGGTTGAGGATGTTCGACTGATTCTTGAGAACGGAGCTGATAAGATTTCCATCAATACCGCAGCGGTGCTGAACCCGGAGCTCATCAGGGAATCGGCAATGAGATTCGGCTCACAGTGCATCATCGTCGCCATTGATGCAAAGCGAAACATACGAAACAGCTGGACCGTTTACCGCGACGGCGGGAGAACCCCCACTGAAAGGGATGCCATCGCATGGGCGAGAGAAGCATGCGATCTCGGCGCCGGAGAGATTCTGCTCACGAGCATGGACCGAGATGGAACCAGGGAAGGGTATGATATCGAGTTAACCCGACGAATTGCCGAATCCGTTCCGGTCCCCGTCATTGCATCCGGGGGCGTCGGTTCAATGGAACACCTGTATGAGGGACTCACCGCAGGAAAGGCAGATGCCGTCCTCGCTGCTTCTATCTTCCACTTTCGAGAAATATCCATCCGCGAGGTCAAAGAGTATCTCGCGAGGAGGGGGACGGCAGTACGAATTGTGTGATTAAACAATGAGCGTGATGATCACAATGATCAGAATGATTATGGCGACGACGATCATCACAATAAATGGCAGCGCATTTCTCTTTTCATCATCCCTGCCGAGATGAGCGGAGAGATAGGAGGGATCCATGGCTATCTTTATGTTTTCTTCCTCCTCAATAATCTCAGCAAGAATTCCCTTGGCGATTACCGCGTGAATGGTATACCCGACATCCGATCTATAGTCAATCGCTTTAATCCGGGCGGTAATTGGTGAGAATTCCCCATCGGCATACGCGTTAAAGGCCTCAGCAACCTTCACCGCTTCCGTGCTTCTGTCAACAATGCTTATACTGATCCGATCGCCAACGCTGAGCTGTGTGATATGCACTCCCTTTATCGGTGATAGTATCAAACTGCATTTCAATATCAGCTTGATTCCACTCTTTCCCTGCTGCAAAGCAGTACCGGCTGAAACGGATCCTCCAAGAGGAGAGGCCTTTTTGCCTGAACTCGAGAGAGCACTGATATCGAGCTTCTTACTGCTTATCGAGTATTGTTCCATGTCCAGCGACGAGATAGTCTGAAACTCAGCGGAAAGCTGCACGCGCTGCAGACCCAAGCTGTCCTGCAGTATCTTCCTGAGCATATTATTCAGCACGATATCGTCATTCCGTTCGAACAGAACAGCCAGCTCCCTGGAGAAGGAGAGGGTAAAAGCCGTGCGCAACTTATTCCGCAGGGTAAATCGGTAGACATTTTCATCATGCCCAACATTTTTGAGATTGTCAACAATACTCTTCTCAAAGACCATCCAGTCATCCATGGGATCGATTTTTCGGAGAACCGATCCCGCTACTACAACCTGCTCTGTATGAACGAGTTTATACTGAATGTAATTAAAAAAGAGGATAAATGCACCATTAACGGTAGTCGAAGAGAAGAGAGCCTTTATAACGAAGAGGTCATTATACTCACCGGCGACCATCTGTTTCGCCTTCTTATCGTCACCGGTATAGTAGAGCGCAATAGTGTAGTCGTAATTTCCCGCTGAAAAAGTGCCTTTCGTTACGCCCGAATCATCCATCAATCAGTCACCATGCCGCAAATCGGATCGGCTATTCCGGCTGAAGAACGCGCCGAATCCTGTTCAGAAGCATTTCCCTCTGAATGGGCTTCAGAATAAAATCAGAGGCACCCATATCTATCAAATCCTGGATAACTCCCTTCGATGTATCATCACTGATGAATACAATCTTCGCCTGTGGTTTCTGCAGTGAGAGCTCATAGAGAAACGCATAGCCATCAACATCGGGCATGTCGAGATCGGTCGTAATGAGATCCAGTTCCTTCTCATGACTATCATACTCCTTGAGAGCCTGTTTGCCATTCTCTGCGGTTGCAATAATCTGATAGTTCTCAGATTCAAGAATCTGCACAATCAGCTTCCGGTGAAAATCCTTATCCTCAACAACCATTACCTTATAGGGACGCCCGTCCGGTTTGATTCCATCAGGCCGTTTGACATTGAGGCTGGGAAAATCATGCCTGCTTTTCATGAGAATCTCCTCCCTGAAACTGTTATGCTGCCGAGCGGTTCATGATGAAGGCATTATAATGATTTTCATTTATTCACCTCTGTCCATGAATTGCACACGGCTCATAACACAGGTGGTACTTCCAAAGGACAATCGTATAATAAGTTACTCCTGTAACATAATAAATACAAAATGATGAAAATCAAACAAAAAACAAAATTCGTTTATTTAAAATCATCACGAAAGGATGCCATCAATAACAATCTACCCCTGTTGCGAGAATAGTCACCTCAGATCTCTATCAGGTTGTACCGGTTCTCACCGAGTCCGATACGCTCCGCATACTCGTACAGATAGATCCAGTTCAGTTTATGAAGTGCCGTGAGATTATCCAGCGCTGTATCCTTTCCCCACAGCTTTGAACCGGGCAGGGGTTCCTCTCTGTTAATCAGATCCGCTGATGCTCTATCAATTGCGACAGGGTCCTTCGAAGCGAGAATACCGATATTGCGAACCACCGGTACATCATTCCAGTAGTTGCAATCACATTCCGGAGTGACATTCATGATATAGTTAAAAAATAGCCACTTATCCTTCTTGGTATCAATGATGCCCTTCGCATACTCCGCTGTTCTCTCGTGCAGGCGGGGTTGATCGCTTTCCCAGACAACCGGAATAGCGTCAAAAGGACAGACGACCACGCATTCACCGCAACCAATACACGTATTACTGTCAATGAATGCCTTTTTATCGCTATCAAAGGCTATTGCCGAAACTGGACATTTCGCAATACAGGTTCCGCATGAAGTGCACTTCTCCCTGTCAACCTCCGGCTTGACCTCCGAGTGTATTGTCTGCTTCCCCGAGGGTGGTATACACCCCATGGCAACATTTTTTATCGCACCCCCTATTCCGTAAAGCTCGTGTCCCTTGACATGGCTTGTCACAATCACCGCATCGGCATCATACACGGCAGAGGAGATCCTGAGGGTATGATAATGGCTCATATCCACCGAAACCTCTCTGAAATCATTCCCCCGCAATCCATCGGCAATGATGACCGGGGCACCCACCGATTCCATCAGGAAACCGTTTTGATAAGCGTTCGAGAGGTGATCGAGTGCGTTGTTCCTATTTCCCCGATAGAGCGTATTGGTATCGGTAATGAAAGGTTTTGCGCCACGTTCTTTAATGAGATCGACAAAAATCCGGATGAGCGGTGCCGGCAGATATGCGAGATTGCCGTATTCACCGAAATGCGTCTTCACGGCAACAAAATCACCGTTGCTAAATGTGCCATCGAAGCCGGCACGCTCAAAAAGCCTTTTCGTTTTGCTGGTAATATTGTCCATGCTGCTGGAACGAAAATCAACAAAGTAAACATCACTCATAATAAACTCCACACACTGAATGTACCTTCTGAAATACTGTTATCTCCATATGAATCGCCGAAATATCATGAGAAGCAGCAGAAAATAACAGTACCACACTAAAAAAAAAATATTATTAATCAAGTAAATATCTCAAACGCGATCCAATAATTTGACCGGAGAGCAAATGTAAAAAGGTGCACGCTCCCTGTAGGAAATCCGACACGCAGAAGAACCGTATATGAATGATTCAAAAGAGGATTCCACCGGATATGATTTGGGCTGTTATGCAAAAAAATTGTTTGACCTTTTCCAAATCATAGTAACTATTATTCGCGGGAAGAACGATAATGTGAATAGATGTTCGTTCACATCTCCCAAGGGGAACTTATCACCTTCAGCGTAATAATTGCGGCGGAAAGAACATCACTCCCACGATAGGGAAAGGGAAATGAGAGGTTCACTACGTTGCCAGGTTCAAATTCCACATTTATCATCAATCCGCAGAATTACAAAGAAGCAATACGGCAGGGCAGTGATTTTTACATACAGTTCTCTACCTTTTCTCCGGAGGTAGAATCAACCTTTTCCAAAGTTCTTCACGTCTATCTCGAGAAAAGCGACCTTCTCTACATGAAGGGGATGCTGTATACCGTCCTCAAAGAGATCATCAACAATGCCATAAAGGCAAATGTGAAAAGACTCTATTTCAAGATGAAAGGGCTGAACATTAAAGATGAGGCCGACTACCGAAAAGGGATGGTTGCATTCAAGAAAGAGACCTATGGTACCGAAACAGGCGATGAGCTCTTCGAGAAGCTCAGAGCAGAGAAGCTGACAGTCAGGGTACAGTTCAAAAATGATCAGAACAAGTTAATCTTCCATATCATCAACAACATTCAGATTCTCGTCGACGAGCTTGCAAAAATTGAAGAGCGAATCGAGAAGGCGTACGCCTACAACGACATCTCTGAAGCTTTTGACGATGTACTCGATGATTCAGAGGGTGCGGGACTGGGGCTTATCATGGCACTCATGCTCTTCAAGAACATCGGGCTCCCTCAGCAGACCTATCGGCTTCTGAAAAAAGAGAACATGACTGTCTCAATTATCACCATCCCGCAGAATATGGTTCAATCGCGAGCACACAAGAAGCTCACCAATGAAATTATCAACGAAGTGGAGCGGCTTCCCTCATTCCCTGCCAATGTTATTGAAATACAGCGGCTCTGCAACAAGAAGGATTCAACGATAAAACAGATATCCGAGAAGATCAGGGTAGATCCCGGATTAACCGCCGATCTCCTCAAGCTGGCAAACTCGGCAGGGTATATTACCTCGGGAAGAACCGACACCATTGAAGATGCCGTGAAAGTAATCGGGCTCAAGGGATTGAACACGCTCCTTGTCGCCAGCGGTGTTCAGAAGGTTATACAGGCAAAATATAAACGCTTCGAGAAGATATGGCATATCTCCCATAAACGGGCCTTTTACGCACAGCGAATTGCCATTCAGCTGCAGCGGAATAATTTGAGCGAATTTGTATATCTCGCGGGGCTTCTCGCCGATATCGGAACCATCATTCTGCTCTCACTCAATCCCGAACGGGCTGAAAAGATACGTGAAATCGCCGGCATGAGAGGAATGGAGACATCGAATCTCCTTGAGGAGATGAGCCTCGGCATCAGTCACGCCACACTCGGAAAGCTGATTCTCTCCAAATGGAAGTTCAATCAGGCTCTCATCAAAACAGTGGAATTCCACAACAGGCCCTACATGGCTCCGGAAAAGTTCAAGGAACTCATCTATATCGTATATCTCGCAAACTTCTTCTCCGAGATAGAAGATGGAAAGTCGAAATATGAACTGATAGACGAAGACGTTCTTGAAAATCTCAAGATCAAGAACAAAGAACATCTACAGATGATACACAAAAAACTCCTCGATGACTACGAGAATACTATTGAAAAATCAGCCAGCTCCTGATCGGTTATTCCCAATTCACCAAGACCACTGTAAATGAATAGATGTTCCCTTCTAATAAATTTACTTGACTTATACCTGTCATTCAACTACAAAACTCATCAACACCATACATACCTGCATAACGGTGCAATGATTCATTTATATCACAGCAAGGAAACACTGTCCTAAACTCATGTTCTTCCAGGATATCATCTCCAGACTAAACGAATTCTGGTCACAGCGGGGCTGCATTATTCTCCATGGCTACGATCTCGAGGTCGGTGCCGGAACATTCAATCCTGCAACCTTTCTGCGTGCCCTCGGACCCGAGCCCTGGAGTGTTGCCTATGTCGAACCCTCGAGGCGGCCTACTGACGGACGTTATGGCGACAACCCAAATCGGTTACAGCACTACTACCAGTATCAGGTTATCCTGAAACCGTCACCCGTCAACGTACAGGACATCTATCTCGACTCACTGAGATATCTCGGCATACAGCTCAAGGAGCACGATGTCAGATTTGTTGAGGACGATTGGGAATCCCCCACACTCGGCGCATCCGGCCTGGGGTGGGAGGTATGGCTCGATGGCATGGAAATCACGCAGTTCACCTACTTTCAGCAATGCGGGAGCTTCGAATTGAATCCTATTCCTGTCGAATTAACCTACGGTATAAAGCGAATCTGTATGTATATTCAAGGGGTTGATAGCATTTTTGATATCAGGTGGAACGATACGCTCACCTATCGGGATATTCATCACCGAAGCGAGTTCGAATTCTCCCATTACAATTTTACCATTGCCGATGTTGACATGCTTCTCAAGCTCTTCGTTATGTACGAGCAGGAATGTATTGCCATACTCGACTACCCTGAACTCAAAATTGTCCTTCCGGCCTACGACTACGTCCTGAAGTGTTCCCATGTCTTCAATATGCTTGATGCACGCGGAGCCATCTCGGTAACCGAGCGGGTTGGATATATTGCGCGGGTGAGAAATATTGCACGGCGCTGTGCAGAACGCTATATTGAAATCAGAAGGGATCTTGGGTTCCCGCTCCTGAAAGAGAATACAATTCTTCAGGATTAGGGTACATCGGCACATGAACAGGGCTTTAAACAATTTAAATACATTCTTGGAAAAATATGATAACTTCATAATATCAACTCATGAGAGTCCTGATGGTGATGGCCTTGGAGCTGAGATCGCCTTTCACCACTTACTGAAACATCTCGGAAAGAATTCAATAATCCTCAATTCGGATCCAACCCCTGACCTGTTCGAATTCATCGATGCCGATAATGAGATTCAGACCTATCACGAGAGCTTCACCCTTCCCCCGAATATCGATGAGTATGCAATTTTTGTTCTTGATACAAACGATTTTAATAACATCGGTTCCCTGTACCCATTGCTCAAAGATCACATGCGCGAGGTCCTGGTTATTGACCACCATGAGGGTGATAAGGACAAAATTGAGTCCAACTTCATTAAGGTTGAGGCCTCATCTGCCTCAGAGATCGTTTACAGCCTCCTCAGGCACTACGAAGTCGAAATAAACCTCAAAGTGGCAAAAGCGCTGTACGCGGGTATCCTCTACGATACCGGCTCATTCCGGTACCCCAAGACATCTCCCGAAACATTCAGGGCTATTGCTCATCTCGTCGAGATAGGTGCAAATCCATTCTCCATTTACGAGCATATCTATGAAAACAATACCCTTGAGAGCTTTAAGCTCAAATCGCTTATGCTGTCTGCAATGGAGGTGCACTTCGGCGGAAAGCTCATTCTCATGAAGCTGACCCCCGAGATGCTCAGGAAGACGGGAGCACACTATACCGATGGTGAGCTCAATATAAACATTCCCCACACAGTCAAGGGGGTTATCGCCAGTGTGCTTATCAAACAGAATATCGGAGGACCCGTCAAGGTGAGCTTGAGAACGAAGGGTGATTATGATGTTGCAGCAATTGCCATCGCCAATGGTGGCGGCGGGCACAAGAACGCCGCCGGATATAAATCGAAGCTCCCCTTCGAGGAGACCTGCAAAAAAGCCATTCGGGATATGGAACCCTTCTTCACCTGAGACATCAATCACGTTCGAATGGCAGGAAGAGGGCGGTCACCGTCATTTCATCCTACAAAAGCGACAGGAGCTGATCTATCTCCTGTAAATCTATCCCTTCGAATCTCTCAACGATTTTCGGCGATCCTTCCCGCTTCATTACCGGTATCTTCACGACAATGCGATCATCCTCGAAATACCGAGGAAAGTCAACCTCGACGCCTCTTCTCTCCAGGGATCGAATTATTGTGCGGGCAGCATCTCTCTGTTCAGAATATTCCGGATATCGAATCCTGAAGACCTCCTCGAAAAGATCCTCTTCACGTTTTCCCTTCTCCTCAGGGATAGCAAGCGAACGCAACCGGGTCAAATCACCATCCCGTATGCGAATGTCAGCCATACAGTCAACAAGTTCTTTGAAATAATTAACCCTGAAATTGACATGCTCGATCCACGAGCAGAGAATGTGAATTCCATCCGACTCCAGCCTCAGAAGATCTTTTATGACGCGAAAACCGATGTTCCTCGAATCAAGGTAATCCCTGAGCAGTGCCGGGAAATTGCTCATGGTGTGAATGCCACGTTCATCGCGTGAAATAAATTCAGGAATCTGCAGATTCCTACACAGCAGTGTTATAACATCCGCATCGATATGCAGGAAATCCCTGAGTATAGTCAGCAGCTTTACCTTCCCGACCGGGCCTATCTCACCTCTGAGCCCCTTCAGGAATGCATAGCGAACATAGCGTTCAGGAACAATACGGTCTACGGTGTATGCCGCGGTCGAATCACCGTGCAATTCTCGCAGAATCCGCAGACGGTTATGCCCGAAGATAATCTGATAGGGATATTCGAAACCATGGTCATCCGGTGAAGATTTCGAAACCGATCTCCTGAGCAGCACCGGCAGATCAAGAAGGCCCCATTCCCTCACCGAACGCTTCAACTGCTCGTCGATCTTATTTCGACTCAACTTGAAAGAATCATCCTCCAGATCAACATCGCCTAAATCAACCGTTGCAACCGTATCGAACATCTTCGCTTCCATCGTCCAGCAGAAACCGACTCACCGTCACAGCAGGCCAGAAAGGAGCTCACCTGTCTGAGCGGGATAGATAACCGTGACTTTTGACAAGCTCCTCAGGCTCGCTTCTGCAGCAGTGGTGAGCTCTGCAGTGGTGATAAACAATCCCCGCTTGGCTTTTATATCATTTATTGACTGAGCGAAGTTCCGTAAGGGAATCTCGCCCACTTTCGTCTTCGTCCATCTGCGAATCCATATAAGAACCCGCTCTTTATCTTCCATGGAGGTAGCAAGAAAGTCAACACCATCAGTTTCACGATATGTTGTGAGGATCTGATCGACCTTATATCCGAGTTTTTCGACAAGTCTCCCGCTGAGAATCCGAAAGGTTTCGGAGTCGAGCGAGCAGTATCTCTCGATATGTTCGCCCATATCTCCCTGCAGCGGTTCAGCGCCCGGTGACTCCCGGCCTGTGGGAATGCGCGTTGTTACCATAATATTCTTCAGATCAATTTTCCGGTCGCTCTTCAAGCCGCAGATTCCCCATAAAAAACCGGGCGGGAATGCTTCGGAGGCCCAGTCCTCAAGATAATCGGAAACCGAAACCTCAAAGGTCTCTTTGATGCTCTTGTAGTCCATATCCATCTCTTTCCGCAACATCGTCACCAGACCGTCGACACCCTTATAATTCCTGTTCATCTGATACAGCTCATTCCAGTAATCGTAGGCGTGATTTGTCCGTTCTGCGCTCACACAGGCAAATCCGATATCATAGAGGGTCAGGAGAAGCTCTTCTTCCATATCGTTCTTCCGCGCAATCTCGAGCATCTCCTCAAAGAGACCTATCCCGATGTCGTATTTCTTCGACAGGATGTTGGAAAAGGCATTGAGCCGCTTTGCGATAAAGGTAACCACCGGTTCGAGAACCGTCTCCGATACCTTGTTCAGATGAATGATAGCCTGCTTATAGTCTCGCTTCCGGTAAAAGGCAAAAGCAATGGAGAGATTGGCTACTTCGGAATTGGGCTTAACCGTGAGAGCGCGTATGAAATGCTCGATAGCATTCGATACCTTCTGATTCTGATAGCTGCAGATACCGGCGCCGAACTGAATATCAAAATCATCCGGCTTCAGTTTCGTCAGCCGCTCAAAATATCGCTCGGCAATATCAAACTCCTCCTGTCCCAGTGCAATAAAGGCAACGTTATAGAGCGATTCAACATCCCCGGGGAACTGCTTGAGAATATCCAGATAAGTCTGAAAAGCCCGCTCGATATCATCGCGGTTGAAGTACACCTGTGTTAATTTCTTCTGTATATCGAGCTTCTCTACCTCGTAATTGTATTTGTCTATCCTGATGATCTCCTCAAGGTGTATAGCTGCCTGATCGAACTCCTTCAGCCGGAGGTAGATATTCGCCAAGCGATTGTGTACCGTAAAGTCCTTCGGATCCCTGTCGAGTGCCTTCTTATATTCGATGATCGCTTCCCGCGGCATGTTCTGCTCTTCGAGAGATTCCGCTTTATTGACCGGATTCAGCTTCGGAGCAATATAAAACTGATAATAGGCAAGGAGACCGAGGAAAATTATCAATGCTATGAGTATCGGAACGAGCATCTCTTCCCACCTAGGAGATTATACATCGAACGACCGATGGCCAACCGCTGATTACATAAGAGTTTTGAAACTCCTTCTTAACGATGAAATCATCCTCCTGTACAATCTTTGTTTTACAGGGGAGATTTATGAGAATATCCGGCGGAAGGTATTGAGGTAATTCATTGAAATGCACCTGTATTTCATTCTTCGTCGTAATAATCTTGAAATTCAAATAACCGAAGCGTGACGGAGCCTGCCGGACGACAATCTCCTTACCCGGGACAAACCACTTCTCATGGGGTATGGGAAAAATCACAAGCCTCCGCTCGAGATCAATGTAGAGAAAATTCCGTATTAATATATAGAAGAGAGACAGAACTATCTTGGAATCACCCAATCCGTATACTCCGGTTCCGCTCACCGGATTGACAACATCAGGGAGAGCAAAACACTCTTTGCCGACATCCATCAGGGGAAAGAGCACATCAAAGGCGCGGCGATCGCCCACGAACAGGTGATTGATTGCGACAATAATCGAGGAGAAGGAATCCCACCCGCCACGTGATGTTATAAAGAGCGGGAGTTCGGGAAACGAGCGGGCGATGGCGCCGAGCATCTCCTGTATGAGATTTTCGGTTACAAAGTTGAGCTTAAAGGGGAATCCCGCAAGAACATTATACACTGCAAATTCATCACTTAAATCGGGCATGGTGAGCACGATCTCTTCATCTTCTTCTTCGGATTCTGAAGGTTTAGAGATGGGAACAAAAAGCATCTCCTGGATGAGCTGCTCCAATCGATCGGCCTCTTTATTAAAGGCAATCTCCTCCCCGAAGAGCCCGATGCATCTGGAAAGGTACGAAAATTCACGAAGGGAATGCGCCAGAAGTATGAGATCGTGATAATGCGGTCCCGAGACAAAGTATTCGCTCACCGAGTTATCATTCGTCTTGAGCCACTTCTTCTTATTCTTAACATTTTTAGCATACTCAAAAAGCTTGGCGGCAACATTCTTGATGACACCGTACCGTGATTGAAGAAAATCAAGATTCCGAGAATGGGTAAAATAATCGGAGAGTGCACATAGAAAATAGCAACTCCGAACGATATCAGCGCTTCTCTCCTCATCACTGTGAGAATAATGGGAGAGATAGAAATCGAGTATACTCAGGGATTCCTGGAAGAATCCCATCCGATTATACCCCAGTGTAATGTAATAGAGCGCTCTCATATCGATATGAACTTTTTTCCCCGAAGAGACAATAAAATTCCGGGGATTCGCAACTTGAAGGAGGGAACGCTTGGAAGCATTAAACCATGCCATAATCGACGAATCAGGTATGTCGAGATTAAACCCTTCTGTCCCTTTCAGTCTGGTAAATTCGCTAAAATCCTTCCTGAGCTTATTGTAATTGAGCTTGGCAGCTTTAATCCCCTTCCCCCTGTTCATGCTGATTCTAAAGCGAAAACTGTTATCACCCTGTTTCAGCCGATATCCGAGAGCGAGTGTTGCCATTGTATACTGGCACCTGCTTGTCAGCTCATCCTTGCCGCTTCTCGACACCTCGATATCGCCATCATGACCGTTGCCGGCGGTCACGAGATCTGGATTCGTTCCGGCTACAATCACATCCTGTCGATTGACTGCTATGAGTTTTGATGCCTTCTTGTATTCGACCGATTCTATGCCGCCAATGGTCGTTATGGTATACGGTCTGACAACAAAGAGGAACAGTGCGAAGTCGAACTTTCGCTTCACCGTGCAAGCTATTTCAACAATGGCCTCATCAATATCTGTTCGGGCACCGAAAACCGTCTCAGTGAGCTCGAATTCATGTTCCCGCCAGGTCGTGGTAACTATTGAAGAAAGCATGTCCTTTTGCTGCATAATAGCAAGAGATCCCTGCGGCCGACGAAGAACGGTATCGGTGTACAGCCAGAGCTCAATCGACCAGCTATCATACGATGGCGTGAGCATTCCGGACGGATCAATACTGATACTCTCCGTAGTCAGAAGATTTGAAAAAGAGACATGGTTCCGAACAACTCTGTTGGGAAGATACAGCGGAGAAAGAGGGCTGAACAGTGGCGATGTCGAATCTATTGCGCAACTGAGCCAGTGTGGCCAGCGGAAAAAGGGAAATTTTTGAAAGAGGATATAGTTTTTGAAGTCTCGCTCGTAATCACTGCTCTGGGGTATGAGCTTATCGGTATCAATGAAGTCCGATTCGAGGGAGTTGAGATTGATGAAACAATTCTCACCTTCAGATTTTCTGCTTTTCAACCTTTTCAACTGATATCCATGGAATGCTACTCTTTTTTCAAAGCCTCTAATGCCGCCTCTTCAGTATCGTAAATATCAAACATATCCATGAGTTCTACCACCTCAAAGATCTTCTTCACCGAATCATTCATATGGCACAGCACGAGCTTTCTTTTCGATTCCTTGAGCACTCTCATAGTCGATACAAAAATTCTGAGCCCGGAGCTGCTCATATATTCAACATCTTTCAGATTGATGAGGAGATCGGTTCCCGGTTCCTCTTCAATAAGCTTATCTATCGATTTCTCTATACTGGCAGAGAGATGAACATCCAGTCTCCCTGAAAGGAATATCTCAATAATAGTGCCAATTTTCTTCGTCTCTAAATTCATCAATGCCTCCTTCGCCGTGCAGTTCAGGGTACCCTGAGAACAGATAATTCCAATCCCCTCATCTGTGAATATACAGTAACATCTCCCCTTTATAATAGCACCTATTGGACACCGATTGTAACGCTTCTCATTACAAGATCAATTAAAAAAAGGGGCCAAGACGCATATTTTGCCGAATCCGTTTTTTACATCCCGAAGGTGATATATACCGCTCATATCCGTTTGCCGTTCCATCATCCTACTTCGCACTTGATTGTGCCTCTTTTCGTGTAATCAGCAAACCGATCACGGTCATCACCAGCAAAACCGCAAAGATAAACCCGAAAAGCATCAGAGTAGAATGGCCCAGTGCAATTCCGTTCTTCACCAGAATAAATGATGCAAGAGCAGGAAAGAGAATACCGGTATAGTATATCAATCCCCGGTAACGGACAGGATCAAAGAGGGGCATCACCATCGCTACTCCCATGACAAAGAGCAACGCAGAGAATCCTCTCATAAGAAAATAGAGTGATGAGAGAAAAGAATCTTTCGGTATCTCCTTCAACCAGTCCTCATTAACATCTATTGAAAAAATCCATCCAAAGGCAACGGGTGATATGTAGAATACAATCCCCACTGCGATAAAAATTAAACCGGTCAGGATAATGGTAACCTGAAGAAAATTCGTATTCCGTGATCTCATAGGCTGAACTCCTCACTGCTCACTTTATCTTATCCATCTCTCCTGATGCCCCGTGGCTGCTCAGGATTATCTACGGTGAAAGTTTTTCTTTTATCAGCTTTTGAGAAATCTCCTCGGATGCCGAGATAATGCTCGCTATATCAAACTGACGCTCATCAAGATCGAGGATGAGATTGCCGGTCAGAATAGTACTGCTCCCCTTACCTACACGGATATGATACAGAGAGCTTAAATACCGGCTAAAGAAATTCAGAATCCGATCTGACAATTCAAGTATTCCTTTCGTCCGAACCGATGAGAAGAGAACGGTATCCACATCGGTTCTCAGGATCTCCTCCGCCCGGACCTGCCTTATCGGAAAACCGGAACTGTATGCAATCCCATTTATTTCAATTGATTCAAAGACCGGAGAAAAGAGGAGCGATGCGGTAATCAGATCCCTGAAAGACCCGGTACTGAAGATTCTCCGCTGCATCGAATCACCGTTCAGCATCACCACCGGGAGTGACTCGAAAAACTCAATTCTCTTTTCCCCGGCAATCTCGCCGGCAAAACGGTGAATCTTGCCGTGCTTGAAGACATTGTCCTCGGGAAAGGTAATCTCGAGGATGCTGTTCCATCGTGTTTCGGAAAAGGAGCGGTGAATATTCTCTTCAAACTCCTCGAGATCGCTCGAGAGAAGATAGAGTGAGACGACAAGGTAACTCATCGCGGATGAATAATAGAGATCGATTGGCACCTCGTTTTTCTCGAGCGCTTTTAACAGTCCGGCAAATGCGACCGATTCCATCAGCATGGACTCAAGAACGAGTGCTCTCCGTTTCGTGCGGATTGTTTTGACTATATCATCGATACTGCCCCCCCTCACCTTCTCCTGCAGATGCTCAAAAAAGCGAGTTTCATCCAGCTCAAGATCCGCAAAGAGTAAGCCTCCCTCCAGGCTCGGCGTTTCAGGGGAAAAGAGCTGATTGAGGACATAGTACACCCGCTGTCCCTCTTTTACCGTGCTATCGATTACCCCGTAAAGCGCCTTTCTATCTTTCACTCGCTTAAAGACGGCATAGATCATATCAGACAGCTCAAAGACCTTATCTCTGAGCTCGCTATCATACTCGGAAAGATCGAAGACGATATATTCATACTTCTTCGCAATCAGAAAGAGTATGGGAGAAAGAATTTCCGGATCTACTTTCACCTTCGAGCCAAAACAGATATTCAAGAGGGACAGCCTCTCATCGACATCTTCTATCCTGCCGTAGATGAACTCCTGTGATGTTTCCTGAACCTGTTTCTGCGAAAGTGCCGGTGTGATCTTCTTCTCAAAGATATTGAACAGGGAATCACCCTGATAAGAGGTGTCGAGGATTATTGTTTTGCTCTGCCGTGCCAGTGAAAGACCGATGCAGGCGGACAGAAGCGATTTCCCCGATCCACCTGACGAGCTGTAGACGGTTATCACCCTGCTCCTGCTCTTGAGATAGTCGGCGCCTGCATGAGACATATCAAAACCGATGCTGCTGAGAGATCGCACATATCCGCGGAGGGCCTTGAATGACAGTAAAAAAAATTTATATATGTCCTCTATTTCGAAGACGAGGAGAATGGACTCGGAGAGAGCACTGATGCTTCCCCGATGCTTGCTTTCAGAAAAGGGAAGATCACCGAAAAAGGAGCCCCGGGTTAAATAAGCAATATCGGGTTTCCCGGGGAACTCGATCTCCAACAAACCACTAATGACAACAAAAAGTGAGTTTACCTTGCCGATATCGAGCTTCTGACCACTCTTAATTGAAATGATACGCGCGATCTTTTTCAGATAGGCATATTCACTATCAGTACAATGCCGAAATAAGGGAATATCCTGTATAATTTCATATATCCCATCCATTCAATCTCCATGATGCCCTGTATTATTCTTCAGCTTTTTTCAGGAGCTTTATCAGTTCGGATTTTCCCAAAAGCTCTATCGGCCTCGTATTCGAAAAGTCAATTGCGGTCTGAGAAAAATCACCAGCAGATATGACGATAACCCGTGTGGCGTTCTTTGGCTTCATCTGTTCATGCAATAACCGCAATAAACCATCAGATATCGTATCCGTTTTTCTCATAATTCGAATTATTCTATTTGTCCTTCTCGTGTTCCGCCACTTCCCCTCTGTCTCGGTAGCGAGGAGCTCAATTTCAGTATCACTCAGTATATCGATGTCTATTATTGTATAACCCATCGTTTCAGCTACTTTCCGACAGATATGCTCAAATTTCGCCAATCCTGCTATCATAAAATCTTTGATGCGGTCATCCTGACGGAACTCGGCATATGCTTTCAGCTTCTCCTGAACATCCCTGAAGTTCTTGTTGACTTCGAAAATTTTCTCCCAGTTCATAATTGCGGAATGAAGATCCCGCATCTTTTCCTGCGACGCAGCCAGAAAATAACGAATATTTAACTCAGTGTCGCTTCCCCGCTTCGCGAATTTCAATCCCCGCTCAAGCTCAACAACCGCCTTCGGATACTGTTCTCGCTCAATATAACAGGTTCCTTTCGCCAAAAAACACTTCACCTTAATATCTTCATTTTTCAGAGCGACATCAAACTCCTTGATGGCCCATTCATAATCACCTATCTGCCGGAGTACGAGCCCCAGGAAATAGTGCGCCTTATAATTTTTCTGATCAATTTTCAAAGCATCAATGAAAGCCTGTTTTGCGTCGGGGAAATTTCCCGTCCGATAATATATCTGACCCAGATAGTAATACGACATATCGTGACTGCTGTTGCTTGAAATGCTTTTTTTCAGATAGGCAGCTGACTTTTCGAACACCCCGGAGTTGAAATAGATAATCCCCAGCTCATAATAGTGCTCGTAATTCGTGGGATCGATCTTGGTAAGGATGAGATACTCCTTCTTTGCCTCTTCCATTGCATTTTTCTCTTTGAAGATGCGGGCGAGCTTTGAGCGAACATCTGCTTCTCTCACCTTTTCGTTGAACTTTCCGAGCTTGATGACCTGTCGGTATTCGAGAATAGCGTACTGATCGTTATGCTCCCTCCGGTATGCTTCCGCAAGCAGATAATGAGCATAGGCATTTCGATCATCTCTTTCAAGCAACTCGTTGAGCTTCTTGATCGCAAGCTTCGTCTGCCCCGACTCAATCATGTTCGCAATCTCTTCTATCTTCCGCGGAAATATATAGGCGCTGAACATGTAAAGTGAAGAAATAACAAGCAGGACGACAAACACAAATATGAGTATGTAGGTAATCAGCATTCCCGAAAAATACTCTCCCCATTAAAGAAACTTAAGCGTGAAATCATATTCACCCTCTCTTCATTTCTCGCAGCTTTCTATTCTCCTCTTCCAATTCCCTTATTCTCTCGAAAGCTCTCATCAACTCATCTCTGCTCAACTCAGAAGCGCTCTCCCGGGCTTTTGATGTCTCCGTAGCCAGAATTAACTCCTTTCGGGAAAGCTCAACGATGGTCTCGTACATCTTTTTTATCTCCTCTGCATTTGCCAGCTCCTTTTCATTG
>CAZZCF010000046.1:0-26656 GCA_964652955.1 uncultured Leptospirales bacterium | reverse complement strand
CCGGCACAGAAACGATCGAAGCAACGCAGAGGAGGAGCGTGAACATGAGGGCGGTGCCATTGACAGAAGGCAATGAGGAAAACCATGAATAAGATATTTGAACGACCAAAATCGCTTATCGATACCCCGACACACTTCTGTCCCGGATGCACGCACGGGATTGCGCATCGGCTCATCGCAGAAGGGCTCAACGAGCTGAACATCACCGAAAGGACCATCGGCATACCCGGCGTGGGATGCTCCGTCTTTCTCTACAACTACTTCCTCATCGACGTCCTGGAGGCGCCGCACGGGAGAGCGCCGGCCTGTGCAACGGGAATGAAGCGCGCGCAGCCCGACAAGATTGTATTCGCCTATCAGGGTGATGGCGACATGGCCGCCATCGGCACCTCGGAGATTATTCACGCGGCGAATCGAGGCGAAAACATCACCGTGTTCTATGTCAACAACTCGGTATACGGCATGACCGGCGGCCAGATGGCTCCCACCACCCTCCTGGGGCAGCAGACCACCACCAGCCCCTACGGGCGGGAGTTCAAGACAGAGGGCTACCCGATTCGCATGGCAGAGCTCCTCGCGACGCTCGAGGGCGTCGCCTATTCGGTTCGCGTTTCGCTTCATACGCCGAAGAACGTCAATCAGGCCAAGAAGGCGGTGGTGAAAGCCCTTCAGATGCAGATGGACGAGATGGGCTTCACCATGGTCGAGTTCCTCTCAACGTGCAACACCAACTGGCGGGTGACCCCGCTCGAGGCGCTCGATATTATTGAACGGGAGATGATCCCCTACTTCCCCCTGGGGGTCTTTAAAGAGAGAACGGGAAAGGATTTCCTGTAGGGAGGCACCCGATGTATTTCGACGTCATCATGGCAGGATTCGGCGGCCAGGGCATTCAGGTGATAAGCCAGATTCTGGTTGAAGCCGTCATCAAGAAGGGGCTCGAGGTCACCTACCTCCCCTCCTACGGTGTCGAGAAGCGCGGGGGGCGGACCATTGTCGTTGTGGTCATGTCAGATGAGGAGATAGGCTCGCCAATTACCAATCACCCCCTCTCCGTTATTGCCATGGACTCAATTGCCCTCGAGAAGTATCAGCAGCAGGTGGCTCCCGGTGGTGTTCTCATCGCGAATACGAGCCTCATTGACGAGGAGCTTCTCAACCGCGACGATATCGAAATCATCACCGTGCGGTGCAACGATGAGGCCCTCGCCCTCGGCAACAGCAGATTCGCCAACATGATTGCCCTCGGCGCGCTCATCGAGCGGATGGATTTCCTGAACCCGGAAGATTTGGAAGCGGTTATCGACAACGTCATTCCCGAGCGGCTGAAAGAGACCATTCCCGATAATCTCAGGGCAATCAGGAGAGGGATGGAGATCTCGGCAAGCAAAAATTGAGGTGATTCCCCTCAGGCGACACGTCGACGTGTCGCCTGGGGGTGCTTACAAACAGGAGAAATGCTGTGAAAAGAAGGACACCCCCTTTCACGCTTGTGATCACCGCTCTTCTTGCCGTGACCTCTCTGCTCCCGCTTGCGGCACACTCGCCGAAGTCCCGATCGCTCAACAGTACCGGAATAGATCTCTACCGGAAAGGAGAGCTGGCAGCGGCGAGTGAATCGTTCAGGAAGGCCATCGAGGCCGACGGCTCAAATTATCTCGCTCACTACAATCTCGCCTGCACCCTCTGCCTGATACGAGAGAAGGAGGGACCCTGCGGAGAAATCGACGCCACGCTGTCAGTCATTCTCTATCACCTCGAACGATCGATTGCGATATCACCGGAGCGGAGAGAGCGGATGGTGGGGGATGCGGATCTCACCTGTGTCAGGAGCACGCTCAAATATCACCTTCTCGCCGGGAAGTCCTTCGACAACCCGGCAGATCTCCGGGAGATGCTCGTCGCGGTGCGGTGGAGCGTCTACATCGCCGATTACATGATGCGCATCAATCCACACGGCTCAATACGCTTCAACGGGGATGGATCATTCACCTTCGAGGTCTACGATCTGAAGCTCAAGGGGAGCGGAACCTACAGCACCGGGAAGAGTAAAATCACCCTTACCTTTGAAGGGGGAAACTTCAAAGAGAAAATCCTGCGGGGAGCTGTCGAGAGCAGCGGCGAGATCACCATCAGGGGGGTGATGGGGAAAACCATCGCCATTACCAACAACCTTGAGGAATGCGGCGCATAAGTTTCGTGCAGCGAAGCAGGAGCCTTCTTCACCGCTCCGTAACGCCGTATTTTCGTGCATTGATAACAAAAACATCCTCGAGCGTCGGCATGATCCGTTCAATCCGGCAGGAGCGCACCCCCCGCTCATCCAGCACCTTTTTCAATTCTCGCCTGAGGGGAAATCCCTTCTCGCAGAGAAGGTGTATCTCGTTCCCGAATATCGCCGCCTCTTCGACGAAGGGGAGCGGTGAGACCATTTCAAAAACCTTTATGAAATCGGGCACGCGGAGCGCATAGACGCTGAAGGGAAGAGCTTCCTTGAGTCGCTGCGGCGAATCGAGGGCGATAATCTCGCCCGCGATTATCAACGCTATCCGATCACAGTGTTCGGCCTCATCCATGTAATGGGTGGTGACAAAGATGGTTTTGCCCTCCTCCGAGAAGCGGTATATGATATCCCAGAAGTTCCTCCGCATTACCGGATCGACCCCGGAGGTGGGCTCATCGAGGAAGAGAATCGGCGGGTCGTGCAGGATGGCGGCACCGAGCGCGAGCCGCTGCTTGATGCCGCCGGGGAGGCTCTTCACCGGTGCATCTCTTCTCCTGCCTATCTCCGCCATATCGAGCGCCACCGCGATCCGCTCCTGCAGGGTGCGCCCTTCGAGCCCGTAAATGCTTCCGAAGAACCGGAGGTTCTCGACCACGGTGAGATCATCATAGAGGGAAAAGCGCTGTGACATGTAACCGATGACCTTCTTGATCTCTTCATTTTCGTTGATGATATCATATCCCGACACCGTGCCCTCGCCCGAGGAGGGGAGGAGTATGCCGCAGAGCATTCGTATCGTGGTGCTCTTTCCGGCGCCATTGGGCCCCAGAAAGCCGAATATCTCTCCCCGGTGCACCGCGAAGCTCACTCCGTCCACCGCCGTGAAGTCCCCGAAGCGCTTGGTGAGATTATTTACAGATACAGTCGTTTCCATTATTCCAACCTCTTGCTGAACCACCGGGTGCTCACGACGATTAGGGAGACGCCGATAATCAGAAGTCCCAGCAGGTCCTTCCAGAGGGCAGCGAATCCGACTCCCTTCAGAAAGACCCCCCGGATAACAGAAATAAAGTACCGCAGCGGATTCAGATAGGTGATCAGCTGAATGATATCGGGCATTGAGTAGATGGGGAAGATAAATCCCGAGAGGAGAATCGCCGGCATGAAGATGAGGAAGAAGGAGAGCATTGCCTGCTGCTGTGTCTTTGAAACCGTTGAGATGAACAGACCGATGGCGATGTTGGAAAGGATGTAGAGGAATCCCGAAAAGAGGAGGAAGAGAAAACTGCCGTGAAAGGGGACGCCAAACCACGCAATGGCGATGATGGTGATGATAACGATATCCACAAATCCGATGATAACAAAGGGTATGCTCTTGCCCAGAATCAGCTCCAGGGGCTTGATCGGTGAAACGATGATCTGCTCAATGGTTCCCGTCTCCCGCTCTCTCACAATGGACATCGACGTGAGCATGACGGTAATCAGGGAGATCAGAAGGCCGATGACGCCCGGGAGAAAATAATTCCTGCTGACGAGGTCCGGGTTGAAGACGACGCGCTCCTTGAGCTCAACCATCTTCTTGAACCGCATCCCCTGCAGCGAGCGGTTCATGACGAGGGTCGTAATTCGATTGCCCAATGCCTCCCGTGAGAGGGTGTTGACTATCTCGTTCACATAGGAGACGATAACCGCTGCCCGGTTCGAATCGGTGCCGTCAATGATGATCTGTACACTGGCATCTCTGCCCGTTTTGATCTTCTGTGAAAATCCCCGCTCGAGGTGCAGGTACACCTCAACCCCTTCCGAATCGATCAGCGGGGCGAGATCCTTCTCCGACCGGAGGTAGGCAACGGGGAGGAAGTATCCGGAAGATACAAAACGCTCGACAAGCCCCCTGCTCACCGCATCCAGGTTCTCATCGAGAACCGCCATCCCGATCGCCTTGACATCGGTTGTCGCCGCATACCCGAAAACGATGAGCATGATAATGGGCGGCACAACGATAAAGATCCTCATCTTTATATCTCGAAAGAGCTGCGTGAATTCCTTCACCAGGATGCTCTGCAGGATGTTTCTCCGCACGGGTTTCATCGGTATCGTTATTACTCCTCCGGCAGCATCAGAGAAAATTTCCGGACGCCTATCACGAAGACCAGCAGGGCGAAGAGGAAGAGGAAGAGAATCTGCATGAGCAGAAAGGGATAGCCGATCCCCTTCAGGGCGATGCTCTTCATGACGGTTATCATGTAGCGTGCCGGTATCAGATAGGTAATCCCCTGAACGATGAAGGGCATATTCTTAATCGGGAAGATGAAGCCCGAGAGTATCATCGTCGGCAGAAAAGTCGATATGATGGCAACCAACACCGAGAGAACCTGTATCCGCGTTGCCGATGATATCATGATGCCGAGGCTCGTTGTCCCCGCCAGAAAGAGAAGGGCTATCAGCCAGAGTTCGAAGAAGCTCCCCTTTAATGGTACATCGAACACGAAATAGCCGACCGCCAGCACAAAGACCACATCGAATATACCGATGAAGAGATAAGGGATGAGCTTCCCGAGGACAACCTCATACTCACGAACGGGTGTCGTTATCAGTGTCTCCATGGTGCCGCGCTCCCACTCCCGCGAAACGGTGAGCGCGGTGATAAGCGCCGCTATAATAGCCATGATGAGGACCACCAGGCCGGGAATGATGAAGTTTTTGCTCTGCAGCTCCGCGTTGTACCAGATGCGGCTCCGCACCTCGATGGGATTGCCGGGATCGGGTATTCCTATCTTGTTCAGCTCCCGAAGCAGTATCTCTCTGTTGAAATTATACGTAATTGCCTTCACGTACCCGAGCGCCACGGTCGCGGAAGTCGAATCCGAGCCGTCCACCAGGAGCTGAATCTCCGGCTGCTTCCCCGATCTGAGCCGCTTTTCAAAGTCAAGCGGAATAACGATGGCCATGACGATTTCACCGGAATCGATCAGCCGATCGATCTCGTCATAGTCACGGACATATTTCAGAATGGAGATATATTCAGTGTGCGAGAATTCCTCTACATATCTTCTCGAAAGAGTGCTCCGGTCCTGGTCGAAAATCGCGGTGCTCACCCGGTTCACGTCCATGTTGAGCGCATAGCCGAAGAGCATAATCAGCAGGACGGGCGCACCGATGGAGAGGATCAGGCTCCTCGCATCCCTATGAATCTGAATCCACTCCTTATCGGCAAGGGCGATAATTCTGTTCAGCGAATCACGGAGCTTCACGGCGCTTCCTCCCTGGAAATGATATCCATGAAGCAATCCTCCAGGTTCGGTGTCCGCTTCCGAAGCCCGGCTATTTCAATCCCCCTTTTCGTCAGGAGCGATTCAATACGCCGAGCCGCCTTTTCGTAATTGTGCAGGAAAATTTTCAGGGAATTCCCCGTCCGAATGACCAGTGAAAATTCCTTTACCGTCCCGAGGATTCTTTCAGCTCGGAGCGGATCGCTCACGGTGAGGTCTATCAGATCGCGGTCCATCTCCTTCTTGACCGAATCCGGCAGGCCGAGGCGGATGAAATCACCCGCATACATCAGTGCAATGCGGTTGCAGCGCTCCGCCTCATCGAGATAGGCGGTGCTCACCACAATCGTCACCCCCTCTCGGAGGAGATCGTAGAGGATCTTCCAGAATTCCCGCCGTGATACCGGATCAACACCGTTGGTCGGCTCATCGAGCACCAGGAGATCAGGCGTATGTACCAGGCAGCACGCCAGCCCGAGCTTCTGTTTCATGCCGCCGGAGAGCTTTCCCGCAAGCCGGTTGTGGAAGGGGCCCAGCTGGCTGAAGGCATAGAGCCGCTTGAGCCGTTTCCGGATCTCCTTTCCCGGAACACCGAAGAGCTTCCCGAAGAAGAAAATGTTCTCCTCAACGGTGAGGTCCTCGTACAATCCGAAGCGCTGCGGCATATAGGCGAGGCGCTCCTTCACCGCAAAGGGGTGCTCGGCAATATCAACACCGGATATCTGTATACTCCCCTCATCGATTTTCAGTATCCCGGCGAGGAGCCGGAGCAGCGTGCTCTTCCCGGCACCATCCGGTCCGACAATCCCGAAGATCTCACCCCGGTGCACCTGAAAGCTCAGCGAGGAGACGGCCAGCAACTCGCCGAAGCGCTTGCTCACCCGCTCGGTGACAATCATCACTTCGCATCCTCCAGCACAATAACCGCATCGGCAGGCATCCCGGGCTTCAGGATCATTTCAGGATTCTCGATGGCAATCTTCACCGCAAACATGAGCTTGACCCGCTCATCCTTCGTCTGAATGGTCTTGGGAGTAAATTCGGCCTTATTGGAGATGGCGATGACCTTCCCCGCAAAGGGCCTCTCGGGATAGGTATCCACGAATACCTCCGCCCGCTGTCCCAGCCTGATCAGCCCCAGCCGGGTCTCATTGATATAGATCTTTATCCAGGGCTTGCTCAGATTGGCGATGGTGACGATTGAGGTTCCGGGAAAAGCCATCTCCCCCACCTCGAGATTCTTCTTGAGCACAACCCCTTCGATGGGCGAGTAGATGACCGCATTCCCAATGGTGGCCGCGACACGATCATAATTCGCCTTCGCAACGCGATAGGCGGTCACCGCATTATCGAATTCCCGTTTTGAGACCGATCCGGTTCGGTGGAGCTCGCGAGCCCGGTCGAGATTCTTTTCCGCGTTTATGAGATTCGCCCGTACAGCGATTCGCTGAGCGTTCAGCTCATCGTATTCGAGGGCGACGATAAGCTCTCCCTCTTTGACCGACACCCCCTCCTCTTTCGTGATTCTGACCACCCGCCCGGCCATCTTTGAAGCTATTTCGATCTCGGTGACCTCGATAGTCCCCGAGCCTTCTATCCGGGAGCCATCCTCTCCGAGATGCCTGAACACCTCAAAGTACAGCGTTGCGACTGTTAATGCCAGAATAACTACAATGAGCGGAATAACTTTCTTCTTCATACGTTCTCTCCTCACGCCCAACATAAAAAGGCCAGAACAAAAAACGAAAAGGCCTGAGACAGTATAACGGGATTACCATGATTTGAAATCATGTTCATCTCAATCTTTGACTCAAAAAATATGGGTTACAAGGAAGTAACCATTTCAATGCGATGTTCTGCCTATAACGATTTTCAACAAATCCATACCGATCATCCTGTAACCCTGTCAAATCTGCTAACGGTTCGCCAACAAAGAGCATCCCTGTAACCGCAATGCTAAAAGAAAAGCATAGTACGCTCATGTGAATCGGCAGCGAGCTCACCGATCTGATTCCTCCCGCCGCTGCTTCACTGCGGAACCGAAGATAATCTCATCGTCATCAACGCCGATCTCCCGCTTCAGTTCGGCCAGCGAGAGGTAGTAGCGGTTTACCGCAGTGATGAACCCTGTTCTCGCTTCGGTAAGCGAAAACTGTGCGGAGAGAAGCTCGGAGTTCTTGATTACCCCCGCGCGATAGCTCTCCCGTGCAATACGCAGCCCCTCCGTTGCCGCTTCAATCCCCTCCTCCCGCGAGCGTATCGTGTGGCATGAGGTAACAAGATCCGAATAATTCGATTTTATCGATATCCCTATAACCCGCTTGAGCTTGAGCAGCTCCTCCTCTGCCTCTTGCACCTTCACCAGCTCTTCCCGCTCCAGTGCCCGAACCGAATCAGTGGGAAGCAGCGACCCCCATCGATAGGTTGCCGCAATTCGAATCTGCCAGGTGGTCTGCCAGTCCCTGGTACCGGTGATAGCAGACATATCAGGCTCGATGGGACCCAGAGGCGTATCAACCGTGATATCCGCCTGATTGGCAAGAAACTTGGTCTTCCCGTAATACCCGCCTACAGAAAATGTCGGCCAGAGATAGTACGAGCTGTTGATATTCGATGCATGCCGGGCCATCTCACGCTTCATCTGCAACTGAATCAGCTCCGGCCGGTTCTTCAAAGCAATCTCAGACAGCCGCTGAATAACCCCCTCCTGGGCACCCTTCGGCAAGCGGTAGCTCTTCGCATCGAGAATACTCCTGTCGGCAGTGTATCGGACCCCCCCGCATCCCAGATGATAGTTGAGCAGATCGAGCGCAACCCGATAATTATTCTCAGCCTCGATGAGATGCGGCTCCTGGCTCTTGAGACGCACCTGCGCCTGAAGGAGCTCAAAGCGGGGAACGCTGCCGGTTCGATACTGGTTCTCGACGTCCTTGAGATTCTCCTTCAAAAGGGTGATGGCATCCTTCCTCAACGTTATCATCTCATCGGCGATGAGCACCGAAAAATACGCCTTGATGACATCGGAGGAAAGTACCGAGCGCATTCTCCGCACCTCTTCCTTCGCTATCTGATAGGACTTTTTGGAGAGCTGCAGCGAATTATAGAACATACCGGGATTGATACCGAATCTCATCTGAACAATCTTTATGTCATACTGCCCGTCGGAGAGGCTCATAAAGCCGTTTTCAGCGCTCTGCCGCGACAGAGAGCCCTCGGTTTCCAGAACGGGCATGAGCTGGCCCCAGACACTGTTCACCCGCTCATCCGCAGCGCGCATCCTCTTCAGGGCAATCTGATAATCGTGATTATTCTGCAGGGCAATCGCGATCGCCTCGCGGAGCGAGATCCGTTTCGGCGCCCCCTCCGAGAAGAGGGTGCCGGCATCGAATGAGAGAACAAGAACAATGAGCGCTGTCATCAAGACTCTCTCACGAACGGTTAATGACGATTTCATGATGTACCTCATCTCTCAATACCCGACCTGAAAATTGTCAGGAGATTATTCTTGAAATCCTCGAGGTAGTTTTCGTGGAACAAAACCATCTCAAGCTCGGTACCTTTCAGGGCAATCGAGAGCATCTTGAAGAAGAGCACGGAACCGACCAGTTGAAAGATAACATAGTACGGATTGACATCCTTGATGCGTTTCTCATCTCTGCCCCTCCGGAGAATTGCCCTGACACGTTCACTGACCGGCAGTATCAGTTTCGGCAGCGCTATCTTTCTGAAATATTCTCCGCCGCCCGATATCTCCCGAAGCATAAGTCGTATAACATCCTGATCGATGGAATGTATGATGCCGACATAGCTGCTGATGAAGGTATACAGATTCTCTACCGAAGACTCCT
Organism: uncultured Leptospirales bacterium; assembly: GCA_964652955.1. Lineage (GTDB taxonomy): Bacteria > Spirochaetota > UBA4802 > UBA4802 > JAKQUI01 > CAZZCF01. Next base: position 17,312 of record CAZZCF010000046.1, on the reverse strand, counting down.
CCTCGGGAAGAATGGGATTAATAGCACCAAAAATATAGTCGAAGATATCCGATAAAATGCCCTCATACAGCTTCTCCTTGCCCTTGAAGTGATAGTATATCATCGCCTTGTTAATTCGCGCCCGCTTCGCAATTCTGTCAATTCGAGCTCCCTCGTATCCGTGCTGTGCAAACTCCTTGAGCGCGGCTGCTTTTATTCTCTCTTCGGTCGAATCTTTTTGCATCACATCTCTTACCGGAATGGATTTTTGCGGTGCTATAGCAACACCGGTATTTAACTAAACATTTGTTTAAACTAAACGTTCAGTTAAATATAATAATTATTCTTGTAATCGTCAATACCTTTATCTATTTTTATTGATTTTTTCCCGACCGCTTGCCTCTCGGTATTCGTTCGGCTGGCACAGGCACGTACATGCCTTGCATCACCGAGAACACATCCGATCATCCTGCAATCCTGTCTCAATTATTTGCGGTTCATCATAAACACACTTTAGTACCGGGAACGCTCATCCTCCTCCCCGAAATGACAATAACGATTGACATCATCGCAACCGAACAATAAGATACACAATAGAATAGTGCGTATACTCTGTATTTTCGTCTCTCATGCGCTGCGATCGCGTATGCACCGTAACACGGTAAAATATAAATATCGGGAAAAGCCCTTTTGGCCTTCGCTGTATGAAGCACAGCGGGAGCCCGTATGCAAAATCATGAATACGATTCGCCAGGGAGGAGATCATGAACGAGGCTCAGCCGAAACCGCCCAATTTCCTCGAAATTCACGCCGGCACGCAACCGGACAAACCGGCAATTATCGGTCTCGAGCGCACCCTCACCTACGGGCAGCTCCGGGAACGCTCCAGAGCGCTTGCAAGGCGGCTCTACGGCATGGGGATACGTCCCGGTGATCATATCGCCATCATGACCTACAATCTCCCGGAGCAGGCTGAGATTAACAACTCCCTCACCTACCTCATGGCCGGACCGGTTATGGTCGGGTACCGGATGATGGGTCCCGAGATCGAATATATCGTGGAGAACTCCGATGCAAAGATGCTCTTCTTCTACCATGAATTCGCCGACCGCATTCTCCCCCATCGGGAACGCTATAAGAGCGTCATCCCCGACGGGTTCGTCAGCTTCGGAGGCGAACCGCAGGAGGGAGCCCTCTTCCTCGAGAATCTCTTTCAGGATCCGCCCGAAGTCGATCTGGAAGCCATTCCGCCCCCCGAAGCGGTGGGGAGTCTCATGATCTACACCTCGGGTACAACCGGCAAACCGAAGGGGGCCGCCCGACGGTCGGATTTTGCCACCAAACCCGGCGTCATGGAATACCTCTTCACCACCATCGATTTCCTCAAGTTCACCAGGGATGAGATACACCTCGTCTGCTGTCCCCTCTACCACTCGGCGCCGACGTACTTCGCGCTCGTAACCTTTATTCTCGGCGGCACCCTGATCTATCAGCCGCGGTTCGAAGCGATACAGCTCCTCGAGCTCATTAACCGCCACCGCGCGACCTCCACCCATGTCGTTCCGACCATCCTGGATCGCCTCCTCCAGCTTCCCGATGAGGTGTATGCACAATACGATCTTTCCAGCATGCGCGCCCTCATATGCGGAGCGGCGCCACTCTTCCCCGAGAAGAAGTTTGCCGTCATCGATAAATTCGGTCCCGTGCTCTACGAATACTACGGCTCCACTGAAACCGGGGTGAACACTTTCATCAGCCCGCAGGAGATGCATGAGCGGCCCTCCAGCGTCGGAAGAGCCTTCGCCGATAATGAGCTCAAGATTCTCGACGAGAATGGCAGAGAGGTTCCCGACGGCGAGCGGGGCGTGCTGTACATGTACAACGCCCTGATGATGGACGGATACTACAAGAACGAGCGTGCGACAAGGGAAGTACATCAGGGGAAATATCTCACTGTCGGCGATGTGGCAATTCGGGATTCCGATGGATACATCTACATTGTTGACCGCGTGAAGGATATGATTATTCGCGGGGGAGTTAACATCTACCCTGCCGAGGTCGAAGAGGTGCTCCTGGCCATGCCGGGGATTGACGATGCGGCAGTCGTCGGGAAGCCCAATCCGGAATGGGGCGAGATTGTGGCCGCCTTTATCGTCCCGGAGGAGAGCCCCGGAATGGAAAGGGAGAAGATACGGGAGTACTGCCGGGAGCGGATGGCGAACAACAAGATACCCGCGATCATCATATTTGTCGACGAGATCCCGAGAACGCCCACCGGCAAGGTGCTCAAAAAAGAGCTCAGGGAACGGCTGAAGTCGCTGTCAGCCGATTAGCAGCTCTCTTCATTGCTCCGGGGAGAGATCATCGCCCTGTTCGACACACCTCCTCCTGCAATCCCCGCATATCGGATCAAAGGGATTGTCACTGATAGTATATCCGTCGATTATCGTCATCTCCTCATCGAGAAAATCGATCATGTTTCCGATTATCCTGCTCTTCACCTGAACCGCTCATCGAGGAGGATGATAGCCGGGGGCAGTGATTTCGAGGACTTCATAAAACACTCTGCATCCTTTTGCTTAATAGAATCACCGTATTATTGTACGGGACGGGTTGAAGGTGTCGAGCGGCAGAAAACACCGTTGAGGCGTGCTCACTCTTCACGGCTATAAAAAGTGCTTGCATAACCGCTGCGATACACAAACATCAAATGACCTTTTCACGGAGAGAACATTTTTATAGCACCCGGCAATTCCTTTCAGTACCGCATGCCTCCATTATAATGATGACGCCATCATGATGAAAGGAGAGGAGGACACCCATGGATTTCGATTTGAACCAGGAACAGATGATTTTCAGAGAGAGTCTCAGGGATTTCCTGAACAATGAGATCGCTCCCGTCGTGGACCAAAGAGATAAGACGGGGCCGCTCACGAAAGCGGAAGCGGTTGATTTTATGAAAAAATTCAAAAAGCTGGGCCTCGGCTGGGATCCTGAAAGCATGCAGGCACTCTTGAACGACTTCACCCTTTTCGGAATCCTCACCGAGGAGCTCTCACGCGTCTGGCTCAGCCTCGACCTGATATACACAATGAACTTCACCCTGTTATCGGTGCTTATCGCTTCAGAGCAGGTACGGAAAAAGCTCCTCCCCCGGCTGCAGTCAGGAGACCTCATCGGCTGCAACGCAATAACCGAGCCGAATGCCGGATCTGATAACCGGGCCGTGCAGACGACTGCGGTACTTGACGGGGATACCTATATTATCAACGGATCGAAAACATGGGTGAGCAATGCTCCGATAGCCGACATATGCTTCCTCTTCGCACGTGATGAGAAGGGAAATCCGGCATTCATCCTTATCGACAGGGAGGAGTCGCCATTCGAGACCCGGGAGCTGTACAAGCTGGGCCTGCATGCGGCGCCTACGGGGGAAATGTTCTTCGATGACTGCCGCGTGCCAAAGGAAAATAATGTTGTGGAGATGATGACGAGAATGCTTGCGGGCGAAGGGCTGAAGGGATTGAAGAGCGAACTCGAGATCCCTGACAATTTCGGGATGGGAAACCTGTTTTCTGTTATGTCGCCCATAAGCGCACTGTTCTGCTTCTCCCGATCCTGGATGGCACTGGCGGCTGTGGGCGTCTGTCAGGCGGCGCTTGATGCCTCCATTGCCTATGCCAGGGAGCGGGTGCAATTTGGCAGGCCGATCGGGAAAACCCAGATGATTCAGGACATGATCTACGAAATGGTCTCACTCACCGAAACGTCACGCCTTCTCTCCTATCGAGCACTGGATCTCGTCATGAAGGGGAGCGCGGATGCCCGCATGATATCATCCCTCGCAAAGGGGTATGCATCCGAGGCTGCGATCACGGTGACTTCAAAGGCAATACAGGTTCACGGAGCTATGGGGCTCTCCGTTGATCTCCCCCTGGAGAGATATTTCAGGGACGCGCGATCATGGACGATACCCGATGGAACCACCGAGATTCAAAAACTGGTGGTGGGAAACGAAGTACTGGGAATGTCGGCATACCGGTAAACAGGGAGCGCTCATTCCTTCAGAAGAGGACATTCAGCGCAAAGGATTCATCACCATGACCGGTGGGACCGGTATCATAAGGGCACTTCCAAAACTTCGTTTTGTTGTGCTCCTTGGCCAGCGTTGTTTTGCACATCCCGTGCACGCTGGCATGCACGACATCGTGTCGCTGTATGCAGTAAATAAAGTTAAAGCTCTTTTCATTTCATCAGTTCCACAGGTTGAAAAGGGTTTTAGAGGTGCTCATAAAAAATAATAATACTCTTGACAATCGGGAAAACTGGAATTCACTTCGGTGGTTAACCGTTCTTCCGGGCAACGATGCATACAGACCGTTGCAGCAATCAAAATAGTGAGGTACTCATGTATCCGATTATCTACCAGTACAAGTTCATAACCATCGGCGGATACGGCGTTATGCTGGGCTTAGGTTTTTATCTCGCCTTCCTCCTCTTCGAGCGAGAGCTGAAACTGCGAAATATCGATCCCGATCTTGCCTATAAGGTTCTCCTCATTGCCATCCCTGCCGGCATTGTGGGATCGAAGTTCTTTCACATTCTGGAGAACCTGGATGAATTTTCCGCGAATCCGATGGATATGATCTTCTCCGGAGCGGGCCTCTCCGCCTACGGGGGATTCCTGCTCGCTTTCCTGCTCTCCTGGCTCCTGATAAAGAAAAACAAGCTCAATCTGTACGAGATAGCCGATGCTGTCAGCCCCTCCCTGGCCCTCGGGTACTGCTTCGGGCGTACCGGGTGTCATGTGGCCGGGGACGGCTGCTATGGACTGGAAACCGCTTCCTTTCTCGGAACCTCATATCCCAATGGGATCGTCCCCACGACGGCATCGGTTTTTCCGACTCCGCTCTTTGAGGTCTTCGCGTCATTCATTATCGTCGGCATACTCCTGCAACTGCGGAAGCGGGATTGGCCTCACGGGAAGCTCTTCTTCCTCTATCTCATTCTCAATGGCCTTCCCCGGTTTCTGGTAGAGTTCATCCGTAGAAATCCCAGGGGACTGTTCAATCTGACCCAGGCGCAGTGGGTTGGCATGCTGCTGGTGATTGCCGGATTTATCGGCTGGTTTTATAAGAGCAGAAAAACCGTTCAGGCATGAAAAAAACAGACGCTCTGTTGCGTCGCTGATCTTGTCATGCCTCCTCCAGGGATACGCTCCCTGCACTTTGCCGGCAGGGGAGCCCGAAAGAGGGGATGGGGCAATTGGCAGGTGACATAATAAACATATAATCTACAAATGAATATTGAATTCATTACAGACGAGGAGATATATGAAAGGGTAATCCTCGATGCGGTTCCGAAGGCGAAACAGTATCTCTGGATAGCAACTTCCGATATAAAGGATCTGCATGTTTCCAGCGGGAAGAGAATGGTTCCCTTCCTTGAAATACTATCCGATCTGATAAGGAAAAATGTCCTCGTGCGATTGATTCACGCAAAGGAGCCCGGGCCGAATTTCAGGAGAGATTTCGACCGGTATGAAAACCTCATCGAAGGCATGGAAAGGATACTCTGTCCCCGGGTTCATTTCAAATCAATCATAGTTGACGGCTCCTTTGCCTATACGGGAAGTGCCAATCTCACGGGAGCCGGCATGGGGGCAAAGAGTGTGCAGAGAAGGAATTTCGAGGCGGGATTTATTACCCGTGAGCCTCGTTTCGTCAAAAGTATCATGGAGCAGTTTGACAGCATCTGGATGGGCAACAGATGTAAAAACTGTCAGCGCAAGAAATACTGTACGGACTACAGGGATATGCTCCTCAAATAGAAGATTCGGCAATCGGGGAGAGCCATTCACTGCAAACCGAATCAACGAAAAAAGATTTCACTTTAACACAACACCGGATTGTAAAATTTCGGAGATTACCTGAAGATTTCAGTTGACTTTCCGCCCGACATGAATACATAAGTAACGATATAGTACATGACGTTTTTTCAGGGATCCTTTTCTTACCCCTAATAACATTACAATCCCAACGTGAACAAAACAGAGTATGCTATTTGATACCTGCTGTCTATCACAGCAGGGAAGGATTACACTGTAACTATTGAAAAAGAGGAAGCCATGACATCAATATTTAAAAACGTGTCGGAGCTTATTACCGGCATCATTTCCTGTCTTCTGTACATCATCAACACCATTTTCTGGGTAACACCGCTTATGCTTGTAGCCTTTGCGAAGCTCATAATACCGCTGGAGGGGTGGCACAGACTGTGCAACAGGATTCTCAACGGCATCGCAAACAGCTGGATCTCTATCAATAATCTGAACATGCGGATTACCAAGAGAATAAAGTGGGATATTCACGGCGATGAAAAATTAAAACCCGATGACTGGTATCTGGTTCTATCCAATCACCAGTCATGGGTCGACATACTGGTTTTACAGAAGGTATTCAACAGAAAGATACCTTTCCTCAAGTTTTTCCTGAAGAAGGAGCTGATATGGGTGCCCCTCCTGGGCATTGCATGGTGGGCCCTCGACTTCCCCTTTATGAAACGGTATTCCCAGGAATTTATCAAAAAGAATCCGCACCTCATCGGCAAAGACATCGAGATAACCAGAAAGGCATGCGAGAAATTCAAGTCAATACCGGTCTCGATAATGAACTTTGTCGAGGGGACACGGTTTTCGAGGGAAAAGCACAGCAAACAGGAATCACCCTTCAAGAATCTCCTGAGGCCAAAGGCGGGAGGAATTGCCTTTGTTCTCTCCACCATGGGCGAGCAGTTGAACCATATTGTCAACGTCACCATCACATACCCAAGGGGGGTACGGAGCTTCTGGGATTTTCTCTGCGGAAAGGTAAAAGAGATACGGGTCCGCGTGGAGACACTACCCATTACCAGTGAATTGCGGGGGGATTATGCCCACGATCCGGGATTCAGGGAGAAATTTCAGGAGTGGCTGAACAAGCTCTGGTCAGAGAAAGACCTCTGTATCGAGTCGATGGGCAACTAAGACCATACAGCTCATCGCCAGGTAACCATAATCCATTGAGGGTCTCCGTATGAACATACTTGTTATCGCCGCACTCGCATTCGCCCCGGGTATATTCTGGCTCTGGTACTTCTATCGGAAAGATAAGATAGAACCGGAACCGAAACAGCTCATCATAAAGGTATTTCTCCTGGGAATGCTTGCCGTTGTCCCCGCCGCAATCATCGAGCTCCCCTTCTTAACGATGAACTCGTTTGTCGTCATTGTCTTCGTCGCTCCCGTTGTTGAGGAGATCATCAAATACCTCTTTGTCAGCCATGGAGTATACCGTGACGCCGAGTTTGACGAACCGATGGATGGCATCGTCTATGCCTGTGCCGTGGCGCTCGGCTTCGCCTCGCTTGAAAACGTCGGATATCTTCTCCAGATCTACATAAAACCGGAATCGTATACGCACTTCTTCGGCGTCACCTCTCTCGCCGGCAAGGTTTCCATGGTCTTTCTGATACGGGCGCTGCTCACGGTTCCCGGTCATGCCCTCTGGTCGAGCATGTGGGGATACGCTCTCGGCAGGGCCAAGTTTCTCGATGAGGAGCAGGGCAAACCGCTCATCTTCAAGGGGATACTCCTCGCGATACTCTCTCACGCGGTTTTCAACTTTCTTCTCCTCCTGTCGTACTTCAGCGCACTCGGCATGCTCATTCTGGTACCGGTGCTCTGGAGGATTATCAATAAGAAAATAACCAACTCCATTGCCGGATCTCCGCATGTGAAGGAGTGACAGCGAGTGCGGGAATGCCGTAAAGAATTCCTTCCCGGAAGAGATGAGCAGGGCGCATTTATTTACACGAAGCTGCTCTCACCCCGATGAGTGAGCCTGAAGCAGCTCATTGCAAAAGATTATATCCCGCAAACTGAACATATGCCGCGATGCGATTGCACCTCTCGGTTGTTTACCTACCGTATAGAGCTCGCACGGACATACCCCGGGACGATGTTTTGCACGGTCCCTTATGTATTGGAACACCTGTAAAGAGCGGATGTGTCACCCGGTTTCAGCAAAAAAGGGGGAAATTATAATACGCTGAGTGAACTCAGCAGGAGGAGAATCGATATTGCGAGGAGAAGGAGGCAGACGATCTTTCGGAAGGTGTCCCTTTTCACCCGCGCATTGATCTGCATACCGGCAAAGGCGCCGAGGAGTTGCACGGGGAGGAGGACGATCCAGTAGGTGAGCACCTCCCCCACTATCAGACCGTTTACAGCATGCAGCACAACGATGATCACGCTTAAGATTAAAAAGTATGATTGCAGGGTAACGAGGATCTCTTCCTTTTCCCACGGCTGCATGGAGGCATAGATGACTGCCGGCGGCCCGCCGGTGCCGTAGGCACCACCGAGCGCTCCGGAAATAAACCCGAAGAGATATCCCCAGCGGGGGAGAAGCGTGCCCTCCGCAATTTTCACGATAAGTGAATAGAGCGCATAGATAAAGAGAAGCACGCCGAGTACCATCTTGGCAACAGTCTCATTGACGGCGACGAGGAGGAAGACACCAAGAGGGGCACCGACAACCGATCCGAGAAGCAGGGGAACCATTTTTCTAAAATCGAAGTGTCTCCGGAGGCGCAGGACGATATAGAGCGTAATCACCAGACCGCCGAGTATGATCAGGGGAGTGACTACTCGTAACGGCAGAAAGAGGGTGAGCAGGGAAACCGCTATCAGCGCTCCGCCGAATCCGGCAAGACCGTGAATAAAAGAGGCAAGAAAGATAGTGATCGCCACGCCGATTATTTTTTCCATTGATTAACACCATACCGAAAATAACCAGTTCAGGCGGACTGAGCCGGTTATCGGATCATGCAGACCCTTTGAGACAACGGTCAATTGTTTTTTTCTTTATTCGCTTTGGGATAACGTGATAAACTGGTAGAGGTTATACCGCAATGGCAGGGAGATTATTCCGGGAACAATAAATTTAATTTTTTCCTATACAAAAAAGGGTTACATGCGCTTTTTTGCTTGCCCCCCATGTCGGCACTATTACACTGTAGCTCGCTGTAATGTGAGTTTTACTTTCACAGCAAGGTATCTCTTTTCACTGAATGCTCAAAAGCAGAATCAGAGGCGACCATGAACTTTGTTTATCCCTCTCCTCAAAACAGATCGTTTATAAAGAACATTGTCCTGAATGAGCTTATTGAAGCCCTGGGAGCAGAGAAGGTTTCCCACTCGGAGATAGACCGGATTGTCTATTCCCGTGACTCAATTGTTCAGTACAACAGCCCTCTCATCGAGGATGATCCCGAGCTTCCCCGTGCGGACTTCGTCTGTTTTCCCGAAACGACCGAAGAGGTATCGCGTATCATCAGAATCGCCAACACCCACTGCGTGCCGGTGGTGCCGGAGTGCGGCGGCGCGCAGGGGAGCGGGAGCACCCTGCCCCTCTACGGCGGCATCGTTCTCGACGTCAAGGGGCTCAAAAAGATCATCGATATCGATACGGACAATCACACGGTAACGGCACAGACCGGGCTCATCGGCTACGAGCTCGAGGCGGCGCTCAACGCCGTAGGATTTACCTGCAATCATCTCCCCCAGTCACTGCATGTCAGCGGTCTCGGCGGATTTATCTCAGCGCGGAGCGCCGGCGTTATCTCCACCAAGTACGGCAAGATCACCGAGATGGTGCTCGGCATGGAGGTGGTGCTCCCCACCGGTGAGATTATCAGCACCAAGCGGGTGCCTAACTCCGCGGCCGGGCCGAACTTCAACTACCTCTTCATGGGTGCGGAAGGGACGCTCGGCGTCATCACCGAAGTCACCCTGCGGATTACGCCCCTTCCCGAGTCGAGAAAATTTCTGGGAGCTCTTTTCAGAGATCTGCCCACTGCCATAGATGGGGCGCGGCTTATCATGCGTCGCGGCCTCCGGCCGGCAGCCATGCGCATCAACGACGAGATCGAGACCCTCTTCATGGGGAGGGAGGGTTGTCAGATGGTCCTGATGCTCGACGGCTTTGAGGATCTCACCGAGCTGGAGCTGAACGAGACAAAGAAAATCATTACGCAACTCGGCGGCGAGGATCTCGGCGAGGACCCCGCCCGGAAATGGTGGGAGGAGAAGCGCTACACGGTCGCCTTTCCGACGAGCGATCATCCCCTCTTCGGCATCCCCAAGCCCGGCCACATCCGCATGAGCGGCTGTATCGATTCAGCCGGCTCTTTCGATTATCTCGTGAAAGCGCACCGGGGGCTGAAGGAGATTGTGGAGGGGATGAACATGGTGCTCCTCGCTCACTTCTCGCACTGGTATACCACGGGGGGGATGATGTATCCAACCTTCCTCGCCGAGCTGCCGAAAGGGCCCGATGCTGTCCGTGCGTTCAACGAGGTATGGCGCCGCGGTATCGAGCTCTCCCACCGCCTGGGAGGGACCATCAATCACCATCACGGTATCGGGCTCAATCTGGGACGCTTCATGAAGCTTGAGCTCGGCGAAGCGGGGCTCGAGAACTTCAGGAGAATCAAGCGGGCAATGGATCCAAACAACATAATGAATCCGGGCAAGCTCGGGTTATAACGGATAAATGAGCGAAACGCACAGGAAGGTATCATGACCGACATCGTTGAAATGACCAGACTCTGCTCTGTCTGCTATAAGATGTGCCGGGACGTGTGCTCGGTAGCCGGCGCAACGAGACATGAAGCGGATTCGCCGCACAATCGAGCCTTTATCGCTTATGAGGTGATGCACGGGAAGAGGGAGCTCACCCCGGAGATAGTTGATTATTTCTATCGCTGCTCCCTCTGCAAGGCCTGCCGCGAAGCCTGCGAACCGGGCCATGACGCCGGCGAGGTGCTCTTTGCCGCCCGGAAGGATCTCGACGACAACTTGCTTCCCGAAACCCTCAGGTCGGTGAAGGAAAAGATCAGCTCACCGAAGCCATACGGCGAGGAATCCGAAGCCATACGGAAATTGATCGGCACGGTGAAACCGGACGGCGATGCTCCCCTCCTCCTCTTCGGCCAGAAGATGCGGGCGGGAAGCGCTGACGGCATCGATCAGATCGGAAGGGTTCTCTCGCTGATGAAAAAGCTCGGCGCTTCATTCTCGGCATTCGAAGATGAGCCCGCAACCGGGCAGCTCCCCTACTTCCTCGGGTTCACCGGAGCGGGTAAAAAACGCGCCGAGGAGCTTGCAGAGCAGATGCGCTCGGCAAAAGTAAAGAGTGTCGTTCCCCTCTCGGCGGACGATTTCAGGATGCTGAAAGTCGGGTACCCCGCTCTGGGGATAGAAACCGGCAGCATCGAGCTGATAAGCCTTCCCGAATATCTCCTCTCCCTCATCGTGAAAAAGAAACCGCGCTTCAACAATGACGGGAACATCGCCGTAACCTATCACGATTCCTGCGGGCTGGGCCGCGAGGGGAGAATCTTCGAGCAGCCCCGCGAGATCCTCAGGATGATACCCGGCGTGAACCTCACCGAGATGGCCCTCACGAAGGATCAGGCGCCCTGCTGCGGCTACGGCGTCGGCCTCTCCTTCACTCATCCGGAAATCACGAAAGCCATGGCGAATCGCCTCGCAGAGCTCGGGAAAAACACCGGCGCCGCGATTATGGTCACCGGCTGTCCGACCTGTCGGGATACCATTCTCGAAAATATAGATGATCGGAGCACCGTTCCCGAGATACTTGATATCATACTCTTCCTTGATCGAATGATACCGTGACCCGGAGGAATCAGCATGAAGGATTCAACTGTACAACTGCTCAAGTCGTGGAGCGCACAAGAGCGTTCTCGATATATACAGGAGCTGCAAAATACCGAATACGATGTTCTCGTCATCGGGGGCGGCATATCGGGCGGCGGCGTGTTCAGATCGCTGGGATTGCGCGGCGTCAGAACGGCGCTTATTGACAAGGAGGATTTCGCCTTCGGCACCTCCTCAAAGAGCACCCGTCTCGCCCACGGCGGCGTGCGGTATATTCTGCACGGCAATTACAAGCTCGTCTGGGTGGAAACGCACGAGCGTGACTGGATGCGGAACGCGTTCCCCAATCAGGTCAGACCGGTCCGGATTCTCATCGTCAATAACAATAAGGATATTGCAGATCTGTTCAACAAACTGCTCCGAAAATACGATCTTCTCGCCGCATGGGGAAATTACAAAAACTACCGGCAGATATCCGCCGAGGAGGTGCTGCAGCTCGAGCCGAATGTTAAAATCCCCAACATCTATTCCGGCTCGCTCTTCTACGAGTGCATCATCATGGACAGCCGCCTCACCGCCGAGGTTATTAAAGAAGGCGTGATGCTCGGCGGTTCGGCGCTGAACTACATGCGGGCGAAACGCGTTCTCTTCGACAACGGGAGATGCGCGGGCGTTGAGGCCGAAGATGTGCTCACCGGCACCGCCTTCACCATTCGGGCAAAAAGCGTCGTAAGCGCCACCGGGCCCTGGACCGATACCTTGATGCCCGAAGGGGAGAGAAAGTACATCCGACCCGCGAAAGGCGTGCATATCGTTGTCAGGCGGGAATCCATCGGCAACCGGTCGGGCCTCTATGTTATAAGCCCCGTCGACGGAAGGAGCGTTTTTATACTCGCGCACGGTGAGTATACCTATATCGGAACAACCGACACCGACTATAACGGCGATCTGGACGAATGCTATACCGAAAGAGAAGAATACGAATACTTCAAGAGCATCATCGACAGCTGTTTTCCCGATGCCCGCTTTGAAGAGACGGATCTCATCGGCACCTATGCGGGAACGCGGCCACTCGTCTGGCAGGAGGGGGTAAGCGCCGATAAGACCTCGCGCGACGAGCACATCGAGGAGGTGAAACCCGGATTTTTTCTCCTCACCGGCGGCAAGCTCACCATATTCAGAACCATGGCGGAGAAGCTGGTCAAATTCATGGCAAAGCGTGGCGCCATTCGACGCAGGCGAAGCCTGCGGGACATATCGAAATCGCGCTTCCTCATCGGAATGACATGGAAGGAGTGGGGAAAAGCGCTTGCGAACAGGCGGACGGGCCTCGACGAGAAGACCCTGCAGCATCTCTACGAGAACTACGGAAAGGGAGGGCTACACATTGTCGACGCCATCAGGGACAATCCCCGCCTCGGCGAGAAGATCACGGCGGATCAGCTCTACACCTGGGCCGAGCTCGATTACTGCATGGAATACGAAATGATAACCAGGGTGAGGGACTTTCTCCTGCGGCGGACGAACCTCTCCCTCCATCAGCGCGAGAATCACGAAGCGCTCGGCCGGGCGGTTGCAGAACGAATGGCAGAGAAGCTCGGCTGGGATGAGAAGCGAATCGGGGACGAGGTCGTTGAATACGTCCGCATCGCGCACCGGAACAGCTTCTTCCTCGATAAGAGTTGAGGGTGAAGGCAACACCCTATGCCGGTATGAAAAAAGGACACTTCTAAAACTTTGTTTTTAGTGTGCACCCTGATCAGCATTCTCTTGCACGTCCCGTGAACGCCGGGTAGCGCGACATTGTGCTGGTTGCAAAAAAACGAGAATATCGAAATGCACTATCACCATGAAATCTTTTGTGATGTATCTCAACAATAACAATTTCAGAGATTTCTCAATGTAAAAACTCTTTTCAACTCATCGGATCAACAGGTCGAAAAGAGCTCAGAGACGCTCACAAAAAAAGAGAGGAGGTTGGCATATGAGCGCACAGAGTAGCACAAAGGATCTTATCCTCGCCATCGACTGCGGAACACAGAACGTCAAGGCCGCGGTCTTTAACTCCTCCGGAAAGGTGCTCTCCCTTTCAAATTACGCACTCAAACCGAACAGCTCACCGGAGACGCGATTTGTCGAACACGATACCGAGGATTACTGGGAGAAGACCCGCGAGGCAATCCGCAATACACTCAAGAGACTCGGAGCAGCGAAGGCAAAACGGCTCAGGGCCGTCGGCCTCACCGCACAGCGGGGAACCGTCATTCCCGTCGATGAGAAGGGGAAGCCGACCAGGCCCGCCATACATTTCTCGGACACCAGAAAGGTCGAGGGGCTTGAAAAGCTCGGAGGATTCTGGGGATTGCTTTTTAAAATCGCGGGACTTTATACCGCCATCTCCTATGTCAGGGAGCATTCCTGGTACACCTGGATCAAGCGCAACGAGCCGGAAATATACGAAAAGACAAGCATCTTTATGCAGGTGGCGAGCTTCCTGACCTACCGGCTGACCGGCGAGATTGCCGAATCGACCGGAAACATGGTGGGGATGTTCCCCTTCGATCACGGGAAGATGAAGTTCTATTCCCAGAAAGGGATACAGGAGATCTTCGGCGTTTCACCGGAGAAGCTCCCACCGCTGAAAACCCCGTCGAGCATTATGGGCTCTATCACGAAATCTGCCTCCAAAGCGACCGGCATTCCCGAGGGGCTCCCGGTGGTCACCTGCGGCGGTGATGTGCAGTCAGCCATGGTCGGCATGGGCGTGATTGAAGAGAACAGTGCGGGCATGGTGCTCGGCTCTGTCAATTCTCTCGTTGTCCCGTCAAAGAAGCATTTGAAAGACAAGCAGATGCGGTTCATCTCATGGGCGGCGGGGGTGCCGGGATACTACATACTCGAAACGGGACTGAAGGCGGGCTTCACCACCGTCTCATGGTTCAGGGACGAGCTCGCCCGGGAGGAATCGGAGATCGCCCGAAAGTCGAAAAAGACCCCCGAGGAGGTGCTCGATGAGAAGATCAGAAACATTCCTCCCGGATCGCTCGGGCTGTTTGTTCAGCCCTACTGGAATCCTCCCTTCCACCGGGACGACTGGGCGCGCGGGCTGATTATGGGCTTCACGCTGGCGCATACCAAGGCGCATATCTATCGGGCGATGCTCGAGGGGATGGCCTTTGAATCGCGCGAAGGTCTGGAATCGATAGAGAAGATTTCCGGGGCGAAGGTCAGGGAGATGCCCGTTTCGGGCGGCGGTTCGAAAAGCGATACCGGGCTGGATATCATGGCAAATGTCATGGGAATTCCCATTGTCAGGATGCAGGTCGATGAGGCTTCGGCGCTCGGTGCCGCGATCTGCGCCGCCTACGGTACGGGTCTTTTCACCACACTGCAGGAGGGGGTAGAAAAGATGTCGCATCGGGCCGAGCGTTTCGAACCGGATCCTGCCAGGAAAGAGATATATGATAAAGTCTACAGGACCTACAGGGAGATATATTCACGGGTATCCGATCTCTACCGCGAGACCTCGGATCTTGCGCTCTACGATTAGCACGACATGAGTTTCCCGCGGCAGGACTCAACAGTTTAGGATGGAAGCGTGATTATTCCTGTCAGATAGAGAGCATATTGAAAAAAATCGATCCCTGTTGCATGTCATTCCGAACGCCTGCCGGCAGGGAGGGAGGAATCTGTTTTATTGATTTGATGTGTTGCGATGACTGATACATCGCTTATCATCAATTCACATCAGCACCTAATGAATACAGATTACTCAGTCGTGGCGACCGACACGATGTCGGGAGTATCCTAGAGCGCACGGATGCGCAGGAAACGACCTCCTCGTAATGACATTTCGAACAACGTGCTCCTCTGAAAGATTCCCGCAGAAAGCATAAAAGTACCATGATATTTTATAATCGTTTTCTATGAGAGGGTGGGCAAGAACTTTCGATATGTGATGATGCGCTCGCTATCCCGGTGAAGAGAATTCATTCAATGACCCGTACAAACACCGGCTGTGTCCACGCCCGGCGCCCATCACGCTCCCGAACAATCTCCGCCCGCACATACCCCTCATCACCCTGAATGAGATACTGCGATTCGGTGACATGCCCCCTGGACTTTACCGGCAACCCGTGAAGACCGTACCAGAGAACGGTCGAAGGCTCATCCGTCCGAACGTGGAGCACGCCCCCTTCGATGCTGAACGCAACTGTCGGACCGGTTGTCGCATAGAAATTGCCACGGCGGAGATTCTCGATAATAGCATCCCGGTCGAGCCGGGGAGCATTGACCATGACAAAGCCCATATCCGGCGGCGCGTCAGCATCACGGTGATAATCATCAACGGCAATGCCCCAGACCCGCCTATCCGAGGTCAGGAGATAATCCCAGAGGGAGGCGGCATTCTCACTTCCCGGCGATACCGCCGCGGTCTCACCGTTGTATATCTCAACGAAGTGGAATCCCCGCAGACGCTCCGCCGAGCGACCGGGAAAGCCGACCCGGTAGAAGGGATGCGCAATGGCCGCCATTCCGCCTTCGGCAACCGCCTCATCGATGACATACTGGCAGACTCTCCTGCTCAAGTTCTTTCGGTGCGAGAGAACGAGAATATGCCCCTGATCGGTTGTCCGCTCCTCGCCCGGCAGAATGATGAGTCCGCCATCCTTACCGCCGCCATACCAGATATCGTGATCGGTCACCGAGACGAAATGATAATTCCTTTTCCGGTACTCATCCAGCAGCGATTCCAGCGTTCGCTCGCCATCACTCCGATCGGTGTGGCAGTGGAGCTGTCCCTTGAACCAGCTCGGGTGGCCGCGATAGGGCGTTTCTATGAGGATATTCCTTTCATCGAGCTGCACGTTCTTTGAAATCAGCTCAGGATGAAAATCGGGCGCCTGCGGAGAAAAGGGCTCCTCATCGTCAAAGATTATTTCGATCACTCCCTCGCCGCCGGCAAGCACCTCCGGCGCTCCCCCTTTCCGGCTTTCGACGCGAATCATCAGATCGAGATGATAGATGCCTGCCGGCGAACCCCCCGGCACGGGAACCGAAATTTCAAGGCCGGTACCGGTTTTCTTCATGCGATAGCGCATGCCGGGAAACTCCCGCACCTCTATCAGTGCGGAGCTGAATTCCACCATTCCCGGGGGAACCTCGCACCGGACGGTTACCGTCTCGCCGATTCTGACAACGGCCGGCTCGCATTTTACAGTGAGATTATTCAGTGCCATCGTATTTTTCCGGTGGCAATAATGGACGCTGCTCCACATCGCGTCAATGAAAAATAGCCGGACCCGGAGCAGGCTGTATATGTTTATATAATGTTATGAAAACAACAATTTAGTTACTCATCCGCATAAAGGCTGGCAAATTCCAGAGGTAGAGTGTCAGTTGAATACTGCGACTGTAATGACTGCCACTCGACGTTTGAGTTATGATATTTCTGTTTTCTTTATAAAATCGTCAGTCAATATGGCTTCATCAGAAAAACCGTTCTTAAAAAGCATTACTTGAGACCAATCAACAAATGAATATCGACTCTTCAATCTATTTATATCTTTTCCATTGTTGATCTTGTCAACAATTCGTAATGGTGGCTTAA
>CAZZCF010000045.1:0-26756 GCA_964652955.1 uncultured Leptospirales bacterium | reverse complement strand
AGCTTCTTCCCGTTGTTGCAACGGCATCTTGCAGACCGAGGCGCGAATCCATATTGCGGGCGCTGCGGGATCGTTATCAGAAAATGATTGATCATGCCAATGAAGCCGTTCTCGTTGCCCAGGACGGTCTCATAAAATTTGTCAACCCGGCTGCCCTTGAGCTGTTCGGTTTTCCCGTCGAAGAGTACGAGTATTCCCTTCAGCAATACGCCGATACGCCCTTTGTGGAATTTATACACCCTGACGATCGGAACCTGGTTTTTGAGCGTCACCTGAAGCGGCTGAAGGGCGATACCTTTGAAAATGTATATGTCTTCAGGATTATCGATCGGAATGGTGGGATTAAATGGCTGGAGATTAATGTCGCAACATTTGAATGGGATGGAAATCAGGCCACACTGAATTTCCTGAAGGATGTTTCAGACAGGGTGCTGGCCGAGGAGGCGTTGCGACAGCGTAATCTCGAATTGGAATTGTTGAACCGGGTGGGGAATACATTAATATCAAATCTCGATCTGAATCAGCTGCTCATTACAATACTGGAAGAAGTTCGTTCCATCAGGATCTTCAATTGCTGCATCAATCCGCACACCGGATGCCAGTTGGATTATCGTTACTGCTATGCCAGCCTCTTTATGAGAAGATATTCGGGTTACCGAGAGCGGTGGAGAGAATTTGTCGATGTAAAAGTGAACACTCCCGAATTGCTCAGAGGTATTGTTGATACCATGTGAACAGCATAAAGGAATTTAATCGTCAACATGATCTCGAGGAATGAGCACCAGTGGAATCCTTTATCCAATGCGGCGAGGAATTGGCTGCCGCACTGAAAAAAAGAGAGATTACATTCGAGGTGATCTTTTATAATTTATTTAAAAAAAACATATATCGACGTATTAATTTCTTGACGGAGATGAATCGTTCACGCGGTGTTCATAACGTGCCGATGGAAAAGGCGTGAAGAGGTGTCCCGGTGCTCATTCCTGCCTGTCAAAATTCACCTGCAGAGCGGTTCAGGTTCGATTTTCAATAACGGATAAAGGATTTACTATGGAACGTATTAAGAATATTGCCCTCGTTGCTCATGATAACAGAAAACAGGATCTTATCGAATGGGTGGAGTGGAATTATCAGGTGCTGATCAAACATCGGCTTGTTTGTACGGGGACGACGGGAGCCCTTGTCGAGAAGACTCTTAACGGTAAGCTCGCCATAGAGGGGGGCAACATCGATTCGGAACAGATCAAGAAGCTCAAATCCGGTCCTCTCGGTGGGGATCAGCAGCTCGGAGCTCTTATAGCAGAGAGCGAGATAGATCTGCTCATTTTCTTCTGGGATCCCATGGAACCGCATCCTCACGATGTGGACGTCAAGGCGCTTCTCCGGATAGCGGTTGTGTACAACATCCCGACTGCCTGTAACCGGGCAACGGCTGATTTCATGATCTCATCGCCCCTCTTATACGAGGAGTATGAACCGGTCGTAAAAAACTATACCGATTACATCTCGAGGAGAGTTATGCTCGATGGCGATGATAAGGGGTGATTGCCCTCATTTATTATCGCTGTATCCGGCCGGTTACCTCGCCCCGGGCAAGCTTCGTGATCTCATCCCTCGTGGCGAGATTCCAGTCGCCCTCGATGGAATGCTTGAGACATGAGGCTGCCGTTGCGTACTCGAGTGCCTCATCCAGCGATGAGAAGCAGGAGAGCCCGTATATGAGGCCGGCGGCAAAGCTGTCACCGGCTCCCACCCGATCGACGATATGGCTGATATCGTATTGACGGGAGAAGCGGGCAGAGGTCCCGTCGAAGAGGGAGGCGCTCCAGCGGTTATGCGATGCTGAAAGGCTCTCGCGGAGGGTGATGGCAATGAGTTTTGCATTCCCGTATCGATCCAGCACCTCCTGTGCCAGCTGTTCATACTGTGCTGTATCAGGTGAATGTGATGGCGTGAAGTCTTTTCCGATCCCGAGCGATTTCTGGCAGTCCTCCTCGTTGGCGATAATGATATTGGCATATCCCGCGAGCTCTCCCATGATCTCCTGTGCGGGGACACCGTATTTCCAGAGCTTCGCCCGGTAGTTCAGATCCAGTGAAACGACAAGGCCCCTGTCCCGGGCAGCGCTCATTGCCCTCCGGGAGAGATCGGCCGCAGATGCGGAGAGGGCGGGGGTGATACCGGTGATATGAAACCAGCCGCATCCATCGAAGCATTGTTCCCAGTCGATATCCACGGCTCCGATTTCGGTAATGGCAGCGCCTGCGCGATCGTAGATGACCTGTGCGGGGCGCTGATCGGCGCCCTTTTCCATGAAATAGATTCCCAGACGGCTCCCCTTTTTCAGAATAACCGATGAGGTGTCCACGCCATGGCTCTGCAGGCTTCGAAGTGCGGCAGTACCCATATCGTTATCGGGAAGAGCGCTGATAAAGCGGGTGCGCATTCCCTGAATGGAGAGACTCACCAGGACATTCGATTCGCCGCCGCCGAAGGTTGCGTTCAGAAGGGGTGATTGAAGCAATCGCTCGTATCCCGGTGGGGCGAGCCTGAGCATGATCTCCCCGAATGCGGTATATATCCTATCTTTCGGTTTCCTTTTCTGTAGCTCCTGTAGTATCATGGTTCCCCTCGCTCCCCTCATAGTAGAAATTTTGACTTATACTCAAGAATATCTGAAACCGTTGCTTGCACCGATTGTGCGGATTCTTGATCGGTTCAACTCAGATTGTATGCTGCGTTCGGCCCTGTTTTCCGTAACCGATTCGTAAACGCTCTTAAAATAAATTTCTCTCTTCAATGAATTGCTGCGGCGCTTTGACGGAGTTGATATGCCTCGATGCGTCATGCGTAGCTGCTCGCCTTTCGAATACCCCTCTCGAGGTTGAGCCGCAGTGAGTGCTTCCCCTGCGTTATCACGATTTCCCCGGAAGGGAAGGCGGCCTGCGCATAGGGATTATCATAGCGGGCGTATCCGCCAAGGGATATTCTCCTGCCGTTTCTGAGGAGGTGATCCCGCCAGCCGAATTCCACTTTTCCCTGTGAGGGGGAATGATAGATAACCCGGTTTCCTATGATGTTAAGTTTCGCGCCGGCGATTTGCCCGATGAATTCATTGAAGGTTCCTGCAACCGCTTTTCTTCCCATTTCGCATATCCAGATGTTGCGCCTGCCATCGGCGACAACGGTGCATGCACGTCCGTTTTCTTTTCCCCACCGATATTCCTGCTGCGAGAAGAGGGCGAGGTAGCCGTTCCCCTTCCTGCCGAAAATCCATCCCCGGTGCTCGACGATCTCATCGAACTGATCGGCCGGGAGCCACGCATGTGTGAAGAAAAGCTGGTTGCTCATATAGATGCCGGGCATGCGAGATATTCGATATATTGCGATAACGAGGTTCTCAATCTGGGCAACCCGCGGAAGGCTTCCCGATCCGACCCAGGCATCGCCGGTCTCGATGTCGCGGGGATGGGTGGTAAAGCAGACCGCTTCGGGCGAGAGGGTCGCCTGCCAGATGTGCTGCTGATCACCTCCGTAACCCCTGCGATAGTCCTGCGCGCTGCTGAGCATGTAGTCCGGCGTCTTGTAGGTATAGATGTTTACCTCCTCACGCGTATTCCGGGTGATATCTTTTTCAAACAATCGCGTTACCAGATGTGAGAGGCCGGTGATGCGAAGAAAACGGATCAATCGCTTCATCTTCTTGAACATCATGAAGAAGCGGTTTTCCCACCAGTTATAGGCGTCGAACATCTTCATGACGAGGCTGAAGGTTTTCGGATGTGCATAGGCCTCGAGGCTCAGAAAGACCATTCCGCTCTCCATATCCCCGTAGGTGAGTCCCCATCGCTTCGCCTCGTCGATGCGGATTCCCATCCGCTGCCGGTTGATGAGCTCATCGCGTTTATAATCGCGGGCAATCTCATAGAGCACCCGGGGGAGACGATACCGCTCGCTCAGGGCCAGCGATGCGGCGCTCATATTGTCGGCTCCCGAGAAAATGCCCATGCCAAAGATGAGCTTTTGCGTATCCGTTGTCGATTCGAGGAGTGCATGCCGCTTCTCATCGGCATAGCTTCGACCGTGTGTTGATCCGAAGATGCCGTGAAAGCTGTTCAATGCCATATCGAAGAAGATGAGATCGAGAACGATCTCCGCTCCCCGGCGAATGACGGCATCGCTGCAGAAATCGATGAGATTGACGAGTGCGGTGATGTCTTCGTCATAGTAGATATGGGAGAGCCACTCGCTGAATCCGGTCTGGAAACGCAGCTCGAGCCACCTGCTGATACGCGGCCGGGAACGCTTCATCTTTTCATGGCCGGTCATACCGGAATTGGAAAAGATCAGATCGGGAAAGAGCTGCCCGGCGAGGTATTCGTTCGCGGCGAACATGATCTGATGGTTCTCCGTCCAGGTGCACATGTCGTCGATGCCCGGCTCATCGGGCCAGTACTTGAAGGCGAGCACCGTTTTTTCGGCGGCGGAGAGAATCCGCCTGCTGCAGAGTTGATGCTTCCGCAGCTGATAGAGGAGGCGGATGATGCCGAGCATGACGAAGTCTGAGCAGTCGTTCCGCTCATCGATGTAGCGGAGGGCGCTCAGGAGGATCCCCTCGTGCACCGGTCTTTGGTTTCGGGCAATCCTGAGCAGCTCAGAGTAGTGTCCCTTGAAGGTCTTCGGTGCGGGATTCTTGAAGCAGTGTTCCATAAAGATCTCCCGCCGCTTTGCAGAGCTGTTTTGGAAGGGGGTCCATGAATATTCGTCAGGCACTCTTCGAGCGGGATACCCTCGGGGCGCTCTGCCGGTTCCTTTCAGCGAGTAGTCGGCAATCTCCGTTTCCGGATTTCCCCTGCGAATCGCTTTATCTTCTTTCATGGATTTCTCCCTTCCGTTTCCTTTCACTGTTCCAGGTTCGCCGCTCCGCTTGCCCTTCTGCTGTTCAGGGAAGGTGCTTCTCGTAGCTCCGGTCCACCGGCTCCCAGTTCCCCTTCTCCGCCGAACGGTAGAGGGCCAGCGTTGCCGCCAGGACGGGGAGCGATTGCTCCGCCGGAATCAGATACGGCGTTCCATCGGTCAGCCAGCGCCTGAAGGCTTCGAGGCTTCTGGTGAGGGCGTGTATTCCTCTTACGGGAGGGCGCTCCCGTTTCGGTTTGACCCCCCGAAATTCTATCCGGGGGAAGTAGTTCAGGCTCTGAGTGAGCGCCGTTCCCCTGCTCCCGTAAAGCTCGAGCGCGGCCGGCTGTTCGGGAGTTGCAATAATGGAGCTCGCAATCTGGATGAAGCTCCCGTCATCCATCTCGATGACGCCGAGGCCGAAATCTTCCACCTCGACATCGGTGAACCGCTTGCGGGCGATGGTTCCCAGGGCGGCAATCGGCTTCCTCCCCAGTGACCAGATGAGAATATCAACCAGATGGCTCACGTGTGTGATAAAGGTGCCGCCGCCGGCGGTCGCCTTTGCGGCGCGCCATTGCCCCTCGGTGAAGTATGCAGGCTCGCGGTGCCACGGTATGTTGCACCTGCCATAGTAGAGCTCGCCCAGATCTCCCCGCTGCGCTGCACGGGCGAGGGCATAACAGCTGGAATCGTAGCGGTACATATAGTTCACCCCGAACTTCAGCTTCTTCTCGCGGGCGAATCGGCATATCTCAATCGCGTCTTCAAGGGTGATAGTTATCGGTTTTTCGCAGAGGACGTGCCTGTTCATCTTGAGGGCGCTGAGGGTCATCGGGAGGTGGAGATGATGGGGAACCGCCAGGTAGACGGCATCGAGGTCTGTCTCGTGGAGCATTTGCTCGTAATCGGTGAAGTGCTTCGGAATGCGGTATTTCCGGGCAAAGGCGGAAGCCCGCTCTCCGTCTCTATCAACGCAGGCCATTGCCTGAATGCGCCGGTTGTACCGCGCAGCAAGGGCGATGTAGCTGGCAATGTCACCGCAGCCAACGATAGCGATCTGTAATCGTCTCATGAATTGCTCCTTTGTGCTGTCATTGTGCCACCCACTGAAGCCCCCGGGTGATAATCATCCGTATCGCGGGGTGCTTCACGGTGGCTGCGCAGTGTCCGGGAGCGATGTAGCAGACGCTCCCCTGATGATGCTTCCTGGTCCAGACCACCGGCTCCCGCTCTCCATCCCGTTCGGTGAAGAAGTGCACGGCGACATCCTTTTGGTAATCGTGCAGGTACAGCTCGTCACGAATGGAGAAGCTCCCCAGAGAGCCGGCGAGCGGTGAATCACCTTCCCGGGGATGAACGGTATACGGCGCAATCTTCCCGTGGGCGATAAAACGGCCGCCGAGTATCTCGTAATAGCGCGGTGTTTGCTTGAATGAAGCGGAAGCGGAGTGTATCGCGAGCAGTCCCCCTCCCCGTGAGATGAATGTATCGAGGGCATGCAGCGCCTCGTCGGATATTCTCTGGCGGTGGAGGTAGAGCACGAGCGCTGCATAATCCTCATTCAGATCCCTGGCTGCTTCGATGCTCCCTGCTGGAATGAGTGAGATGCCCTCCACTGTTTTGAGATGGTTGCTGAGATAATGCCGTGCCAGGAGATTCGGATGAACGGTTCCCGCTGATATGATCATGATCTTCCTCATCGACGTGCTCCTTCAGATTCAGTAGTGCGCTCAGTGTTTGAAATAGTCGCCACTCCGATATTCGCGCCATACCTGCTCGAACCAGTCGGACCGTTCGGGTATGGGCCGAACCTTGACCGGCTGTGTGTGAACGGTGCCGGTTTCATCGTGGAATACCTGTATAATGGTATCGGTGAGTTGCCCTTCAGGGGAGCGTGAGCTTGCTTCACCGGCTGCTCCGGCATTCGTGCTCATCATCTCCTGCGCGGTGCCAAGAAGGTATCCCCCCCTGCCGCTCTGAAGCGCGGCGAGCAGCGTCTTCGTTGAATGGAGAAAAGCCCGCTCGGTGATGAGGAGATCCCCGTTCTTGAGATGCGTGAGCAGCTGTGTCCTCCCTGCAATGCCGGCCGCTTGATGCTTGCTGATCATCTTGCTGTTCTCCGCCAGTGCGGTATCAATTGCCAGGCTGTTTCTCACGATTCCCAGCGTGTTTGACATGCGCTGCTGTATTATCTTTCTCTCGTCGGCAGGCGGCGGTGCTTTCTCGGTGAGCGACTTGAAGTATGTCAGCGCAGCTTCGAGATGAGGCGTTGCATGTGAGAGGAACTGGCCTGCGCTCAGGGGATTTTCAGTTGCGCTGCGATGCGCGATGCACTGTGCGGCCCGGAGCGAACCGACCTGTCCGGCATTGAGGGCGCTTCCGCCGGGACGGTATACGCCGTGGCTCCCGTTACACTCGCCCACCGGGAAGAAATTCTTTACATTGGATTCCCACCAGATCGAACCGGCGAGCCCCCCGTTGCAGTGCTGATGGCAGACGGCAATTTCAAGGGGTTCACGCCGGAGATCGACCCCTTTCTCCAGAAAGAGATCACAGGCGGGGGCATTCAGTGCCTGTAATCGTTGAACAGGCGTATCGCCGAGCGCATCGGATT
Organism: uncultured Leptospirales bacterium; assembly: GCA_964652955.1. Lineage (GTDB taxonomy): Bacteria > Spirochaetota > UBA4802 > UBA4802 > JAKQUI01 > CAZZCF01. The sequence continues at coordinate 19,243 of CAZZCF010000045.1, read as the reverse complement.
TCTCCAGATAATCTCTGGCGAGGAGGGGTAATTCGGACAGGCTGAAGGGATTTATCGCCGAAGGATTAGTTCTGAAGTCGAGGAAGACACGCCTGTTCAGCACACTCGTCTCGTGATAGACGAGCAGGTCGATGGTTGATGAGCCGTAATCGGCGATTGTGCGCACATCGAAGGGCCACTCGTAGCCCTTCAGAAATTGGGCCCGCAGGAGACGCTCCGCCGAGGGGAACTGATTGTTGAGAAACTCCCGCTCGTCCGAGCCGTCCGGTGCCGTGGAGAAGTATCGCGGGAGCACCTGCTGATAGCTTCCGGAGAGATTCCAGCGGTAGTCTCGCGAGGCGATGCCGAACTGTGATTCGGTGAGATTCTGTGCGATGGCGCCCGCTTGCAGCGCGATGCCGAGGGATCCGATCTGTGATGTCGGATAGACGCTGTCCTCATAAAGCGCGCCCGGTCCGCCGGTGCCGAAGACCACGTAATTCGCTTTGATCAGGACGAGGCCGAAGTGCTCCGCTTCAACTGCTTCCCTGTCAATGGCCAGGAGACCGATGCAGGCAGGGCCCTGGCGATTGACCGTGAGTATCTGTATTATTTCGGTGTTGTTCAGGATCGGAATCGAGAGAAGCGCTGCTTCACCGAGGAGCTTTTCGTACATGAGAATGGAGGTCCGGGGACCCGCTGAGGTGGCGCGTGAGCGGATATCGTGATCGGTTCGATAGCCAACGTATTCGCCGTAGCGGTTGTGGGGGAAGGGCACGCCTATTTCGACGAGGTGATAGAATTCCTGCAGCGAGAGCGCAGCCTCCACCAGGGCGATATCACCGTGCATGCATCCGCCCCGAAAGAGATCTTCTGCCATTGCCAGAACGCTCTCGGAGGGATCGGTCGGATTGAGGCGATAATAGGTCTGCTTGTCCGAGCCGCTGTTGGCGGAGGTTCCCGCCCCCAGCTTCTCGGTGATAACGACCAGATCCTCGACGCCGAATCGCTTCAGGTGTACGGCGGCATTGAGGGCGGCAGCACCCGATCCGACAATCGCCGCGCCGGTTGCGATAAAGGGGACTTTCATTCCTCCTGTCGAAATATCGTGCCGGTTCATGGTTACAGGCTCCGCAGGTGAAATCCACCGTCGATATTGATGACCGATCCGGTTGAGTAGGGGTGATATCCCCTGACAATTCCTATCACGGCACGGGCGACATCTTCGGGCGTTCCCCAGCGCGCAATGGGGAGGAGCCCGTCGAGGATCAGCTTATCATATTTCTCCTTCACCGGTTTCGTCATGTCGGTTTCGATGATGCCGGGGCGCAACTCGAAGACGCGAATATTCTCCGGTGCCAGACGAAGCGCAAAGAGCTGCGTCATCATCGAGAGACCCGCTTTTGAGATGCAATAGTCTGCGCGGGTGACCGAGGCGGTATAGGCTGAGATTGATGAGATATTGATAATATATCTGAGCCGATCGGTTGATTGCATGAAGGGGATGAGGGTGGTGGTGAGCAGGAAGGGGGCGACAAGGTTAATTTTGAGAAGATGGGCAAGCTCCTCTTCGGAGAGTTCAAGAATATCCTTTCGTTCCCTGGTGCTTATGGCCGCATTGTTCACGAGCACGTCAAGGGCACCTCGCTGATCGATTGCAGTTGCCAGGGCGCTCCTCGTTGAGTGCTCGCCGATATCGCCCCGGATATAGCGGGTGGATCCCGCACGGCCGTTCGCTGCTTCGATTTCTCTGATGAGCGGTGCGATCGCATCCTGCTCACGTCTTCCGTTGAGAACGATGCGGTAGCCTTCTCGCGCCAGGTGAAGGGCTATCGCTTTTCCGATACCTGCAGTGGAACCGGTAACGAGTGCGACGAGCTCATTCGTTTCAGTCATGATGTATGTTCCTCATATTTTTCCTTATCATCATCCTTTGCGGGCCGTTCGTAGGTTACGCAATGAACCTCCTTCTGGTTTCGGAGGAGGCGGGAACAGCCGCCGCAGGTTGTACAGTAGTTGACCGATCGGTTGTTCATGAGCTTCATCGGAAAGTGGGGATCGGCGAGGCTCTGTCTTCCGAATCCGGCGAAGTCAGTGTATCCCTTTTCAATGTTTTCAGCTGCCCAGAAGGGTGATTCCTCTCCTCCCGTTGAGTAGCTCGATCCGATAACGGCGACGTCCGGGTGATGATCCTTGACGATTTTGGCATAGCGAAAGTGATGCAGCATGTTTATCCGTGATGGGCGCTCCGGCCTCGTCAGGTGCGGCGTCTGAGTCGGAACACCGGCAGAGATATTGAGAAAGCGCGCCCCGGCGGAGACGATCAGGTCGATCGCCGCAAGTATATCATGGAGATCCTCCAGCACCTCTTCAGGGGAAGCGGTGCCGCATCCCCCCCGGATGCCCTCATAGAGCGAGAGGCGGGTTCCGGCGATGAGCTCGGGAAACCGTTCCCGTGCTGCTGCGAGTATCGACGTTAACAGGCGGGCTCTGTTCTCGAGGGCTCCCCCGAAGGAATCGCTTCTCCTGTTGAGCGGGCGGAGCGTTTCGCAGAGGAGGTATCCGTGGCATGACTTGATATCGACGCCATCAGCGCCGGCCTCACGGCAGAGCGCAATCGCTTCGACGAATTGGTCGCGAATGCGTTCGAGCTCATCTCTGTCGAGGTGCCGGATGCCTGTTGCATCGTCATACACCGTTACCCGCCGGGAGGGATCGGCAGTCTCGCGTCCCGCGTGTGTTATCTGAAATAAGAGAAGTGAATCAGCGGTACTTTTAAAGGCATCAACGAGCTTCTTCAGGCCGTCGAGATTCCTGTGGTTTATAAGCAGACCCCTCGGTCGGGCGACGCCCTCTTCGGCGACAGCGATCGCTTCAACAAACACCATCCCCCACCTGCCGCGGGCGAGTTTCCGATACCGCTCAATATTCTGTTCGCTGATCGCACCGCCGGGATCAGCGCAGTTCATCTCCATAGCCTGCGCAACGAAGCGGTTTGCTATTCTCCTGCCTCCCAGTACGTACTGCCGGGTGAGTGAAGGGAGCACATCCATATTCCTCTTTGTCATACCCGATTGCGAAAATTGCAAGAACTTTTGAAGGTGAAGGTATGTGATGACATCATCGCATAAACTTTTTTAAGCCGAGTTCTTGACAAGCCGGAGGGGGGTATTATTTTTAAGGAAAGGAGCAATAATCTATGGTGATCGCAAAAATTGAATCGGGCCAGTTTCCGACTGCAGATGATAAGAAACCCCGCTCGCGGAAGAAGAAGCGGAAAGAGGGGTGGTGGAGCCGCTTTCTCAAGCGGCTTGCCGAGACAAATCAGAAGGAGGGGGTCTGCAGGAGTTGAAGGATCTGAACGGTGCCGGAGGCATCTTATAACCAGCGAACCGGTGCAGTGAAACCACCGGGATTATCCAGCCTGTTGTATGTGAGGAGATAGATGAGGACGTATCTTGAATGCATTCCCTGCTTTTTCCGGCAGGCGCTGACTGCCGCGCGGCTTGCCGGAGCCGATGAAGAGGATCAAAAGCGCATACTCGATGAGGTAGCAGGTGTCCTCCCGACCTTTTCCCTGAATGCGACGCCCCCGGAGATGGGGCGTATCATTTACCGTATTGTCATGAAGATAACCGGCAAAGACGATCCCTATCGCGATATCAAAGCGGAGAGCACCCGGAAAGCGCTGGCACTCTATCCGCAGCTCAAGGAAATCCTGTCACAGTCCGATGACCGGCTCCGTACTGCGGTGAGCTTTGCCATAGCGGGCAACAGCATAGACTACGGGGCGCGGGATGCGCTTGATATTGAAAAGGAGCTGGTATCGATTCTCGATGCCGAAAACGGGGCGAGTGCGGATACCGTATTCGACTACTCGCGGTTCAGAGATGCGTTCCATCGAGCGGAGACCATCCTCTACCTTGGCGATAATGTGGGAGAGACCGTATTTGATCGGCTCCTGATTGAGGAGATGCTCCAGGAACCCGGGAAGAGAATAACCTATGTTGTCAGGGAGCGGCCGATTATCAATGATGCGCTTATCGATGATGCCCGACAGTGCGGTATCGATGATCTGGTGGAGATTATCTCCAGCGGATCGGATGCGCCGGGAACCCTGCTGCCGATCTGTTCACCGGAATTCCTCGAGCGATTCAATAACGCGGACATGATTGTCAGTAAGGGGCAGGGAAATTTCGAAACGCTCTCTGAAGAACGACAACCGATTTTCTTTTTATTCATGGCAAAGTGTCAGGTTATCGCCCGCGACATCGGGTGCCGCAACGGGGATATGGTGCTCTGTGATAATACCCTGCGGGGCAATGCGGTATCGGGTCGCGGGGGATGAGATGCTCACCGCCAGTGAGCAATCGAGCGGTGAGTGGGGGGGCAGTATCCGCGCCACTGGCGCAGGAGAGAATTATTAATATGATCTCCGGAAAATGAGCCGATCGGCGAGCATGATATTCACCGTCATCGCACTGGCTATTGCGCTGACCGGTGCGTACGGTGCTACGATTACCATACTGTACGATAACGTTCCCGGCAAGCGAACACTGGAAACGGGGTGGGGGTTCTCCTGCTATATCGAGGGTTATGAAAAGACCATTCTCTTTGATACCGGCGCTCAGGGCGACATTCTGCTCTCAAACATGGCAAAGCTGCATATTCCCCTTGCATCAATTCAGGTGGTGGTCCTTTCACATATACACGGTGATCACGTTGGCGGGATCTGGAGCATTCTGAAGGGCAGGCGGCTTGTGGTGTACGTCCCGTGCTCTTTTCCCGAAGCCTTTAAAAGAAGAATCGTCGATGCGGGACATCAGGTCGTTCAGGTTACGACGCCGATGAGGATTTGCAGGGGAATCTGGACAACCGGAGAGCGGGGAGCAGGGATAAAGGAGCAGTCGCTGATTCTGCAGTCGTCGAAGGGTTCTCTTCTGATTACCGGTTGTGCCCATCCGGGAATAGTCAATATCGTTCGCTTTACGAAGGAGCATCTTCGAAGAGAGGTGTATATGGTGCTCGGCGGATTTCATCTCATGGGATGTGAAGAGGGGGAGATAGGGAGGATCATTCGCGAGTTAAAACGGCTGGGCGTTCGGCGGTTCGCCCCCTCGCACTGCACGGGCGATCGGGCTCTTGAGCTCTTCAGGAGCTGCGGTGGATTTATTACAAGCGGATGTGGTGCACGTATCGAATTTCAGACCGGAAGGCCTGCGGGGAGGCCTGCGCATTGACCTCGGTGAAGTTGTGCGGAGGTCGAACGGAACTTCACAATGACGCTCGGGACAGCCAGCTGCAGGAGGGATCTGCCGCATCACCGATATACTGATAATTCCTCGAAGATGCCGAATTCCTTGATATAATATAAGGGAGGGGCAAGCAGTTCGAATATACATTCTTCGAAGCGATTCGGACGGGTGGCTCATTGACCGCAGCGACACGACGTCACGCATGCCAGCGTGCACGGGATGTGCGAAAAAAAGCTGGCCGGGGGGACATCATGCTGGTATTTTATAGAAGCCCCCATACTTTATAACAACGGTGAGGAACTATATGTGTTTTTCAACGGTTTATCTTGGCAATAAGAGCGAAAAAAACCTCGTGCTGGAAGATGTGTCCCGCGTTCTGGTCAGCGATGGTTCAATTCAGGTATCGAGCATACTCGGTGATGAGAAGAGTTTTGCGGGATACTCAATAGATGAGGTGAATCTCATGGAGAATTATGTTATCCTGAAGGAGAGATCTGATGCATGATCATAATCATGATCACGGTCACGATCACAATCATCAGCACGATTCCGGTGCCGATAAGCTGGCGGTCGTATTGCCTCATCTCCTGCAACACAATCAGGAGCATGTGAAGGATATTCAGAAATGGCTGAAAATCTCCGAGGAGTCGGGAAAGGGTGCTGTGGCCGAAGATCTGAGAAGGGTGGCCCGGCTTTACGAGGAGATTAGTGTTCTGCTGAAGAGCGCGCTCGACAAATCCGGGGCGTAGGTTTATTCGGCATGCTAACGGATGAGAGCACATGAGCGGCGCTTGTGCGGTGCATTCCGGCGATTACTGATTGTCTGTTGCACTCGTGTGCTTTTCTCTCTCATGGAGTGAAGATATGACTGACTATTCAGATGCAGCATCAGCAAAAACGGAGAAACCGGAGAACTATCGGTTTGATACTATACCGGCACAGAAGCATCAGCCAGTGGTGGAGTGGGTCTATCCCGAATTTCAGAGTCTCTGCCCGGTATCGCAGCGGCACGATCAGGGTACCGTAACCATTCGATACAAACCGGGAGAGCTGCTGCTCGAGAGCAAATCGGTACGGAACTATCTCATGCTCTGGCGAAACAAGGAGAACTGGCAGGAGTTCATAACCGAGGAGATAGCAGAGGCGCTCTTCGAGTCGGTTCAGCCGCAGTGGCTTACCGTAACGATAGAATGGGCACCGCGTGGAGGCATTTTTGCGAAGACCGCCTCGCGGAAGGGCGCTCATCCGCAGGGTGAGGGAGGCTCGGCATCCGCTCCGTGAATGCCGGATACTACTCGAGCACCTTCTTGAGCTCGGTCTCGAGATAGTCGATGTGCTTGATTATGGCCTTTCGAGCCATATCCGGATTTCTGTTTTCAATTGCGGAGAGGATTCTGACATGCTGCTCGTATATCTTCCGCGAGCTCCCGGGGACATCCTGAAGCTTCTGTCTGCTGTAGGGGAGTACGCCGTGGAGAATATTTGAGATTGATTTCATCAGATGGGAGAAGATAGTGTTATTGGTGGCTTCTGCCAGGTCATTATATATTTGAGCGTATAGTTTGCCGCCACCCCGTTTGTTGAGAAGATTATCAATGCCGAACTTCTCCATTTCCGTTTTATGCCGCATGAGGAGTTTTATCTGCTTGTCGGTACCGTTCATTGCTGCCATCGACGCTGCTTCCGAGTCGATGATGCGCCTGACGGCGAGGAGCTCCCATATCTTCTCGTGATCGACTGATATCATTCCCTCGATGGGAGAACGCAGGGCGTTATCGACTACCGATTTTATGAATTTCCCCTTCCGCCCGTGAGATTCAATATATCCCTTCGCTTCGAGCAGCTTCATCGCCTCGCGAAGCGAGATGCGGCTGATACCGAAGCGCCGGGTCATCTCGAGCTCCGAGGGAAGCTTGTCGCCGGGCTTCAGAAAGCCGCTCGATATGAGCTTCACAATCTGTTCGACCACCATGTTGGGGATGTCCGGTGCCTTTTGAATTCTATTGATAACGATATTGATGCTCTTTGGTTTCTTGTCCATCACGACACTCCGCCTCGCCTCTGCCCTACACCTGATTGAAACTGGTTTTTTGTCCGAATGGCACGTGCTGATGCGCCTGATATTTCTCTCTTCATGAAGTATGAATTCGAATGAATATTTTATAATACAATATTACTGTAATATAATACTATAGCATGAATGGGGGGGTGAAAGTCAATTAAATTACGGGACGACGATTCCTGTCGGAGATTGCGTTTCCGGGGAGCAGGCGAGGAGCGTTATCGGTCCTTCGGAAACATATCCTGATAGGCACGGTTGAGAATGTACTGATCGAGGAGAACCACCGCCATGAAGGCCTCGGCAACGGGCCAGATTCGGGAGATAATGGTGGGATCGCGCCGCGTGACTGCAGCGAGCTTGGCATCGGTGCGTGAGACCTTGTCCACGGTTCGCTGTTCCCGGGCGATGGTCGGTGTCGGTTTCACCGCGAGTCTGATGACAATATCCTGCCCGGTAGTAAGACCGCCGGTAATGCCGCCACTGTTGTTGCTGCTGAATGCGACCTCTCCGTTCTGCATGAACATCTGGTCATTGCACTGGCTGCCGGTCATATCCTTTGCCCGCATCCCCGCCCCGAGTTCGACCGCTTTTACCGCACCGATGCTGAGCATTCTGCCGAGCTCACCGTCAAGTTTTGCGAACACCGGTTCCCCGAGGCCCGCGGGAACACCGGTTGCGACAATCTCAATGATGCCGCCACTCGAATCGCCTTCATCTCTGATTTCGAGAATTCGATCGTGCATCGCCTGCGCCGATTCAAGATCGGGGCAGTTGAGAACGGGATGCAGCCCCTTCTCTGCGAGAGCACCTTTCTCCTTTTCGGAGAGCGGGGGGCGCTGTATCTCGGGTATTATCTTCTCAATGTCGGCGAGAACAGCTATCTTTTCAAGGAATCGCATATTCTTCGTAATGCGCCCCTCTTTGTAAACCATAGTGTATATGGGATCGATATCGCGACGGAAGGTCTTGAAGGAGGCTACCTTTTCCCGTATCTTCTGATAGGGCATATCCGGCATGGCGATGCCCGCCGCCTCCCTGACATAGGCGAATATCTCGATACCGTGATCGCTCAGTATTTTCCTGGCGACCGCCCCCGCGGCGACAATGGTTGCGGTGTATCTCCCGCTGAAGATGCCTGCGCCGATTGCGTCATCCCAGATGCCGTATTTCCTGTACGAAGCATAGGATGCATGGCCGGGGCGCGGCGTTCGATTGGTTGTCCGATACTGTTCGATGTGTTCAAAGTGGCGATCGAGATTGGGTATCAGAATAACCAGCGGTGTGCCGTTGGTTGCTCCCTCGTTCTGTATGCCGGTCATCGTATCGGCGGCATTGACGCCGCTGTATATAATGGGAATATCGGGCTCCCGCCGCGGTGATGACAGCTCGCCCTGTCCGGGCTTGCGCTGAAGGAGCTCTGTGTAGATCTCGCTCTCCTCGATGTAAAGGCCGGGAGGAACACCCTGTATATGCGTCGTCAATCCTTCCTGATAAGAACCTCCTGCCGCGGTTACCTGAAAAAATTTTCCGTAACTGCAACCGATCATTATTAATTCCTCGCTCTGTGATTACCCCGGAATGCCCCTTTGAATGCTCCTGCCGGTCGAACTGAGCATCACGGCAGCGGTGAGCAGTACGTAACGGACGTCTGATAGTCCGGATGGGGGAAAGGGTTCAGAATTCTATGGGCATACCGGCGGGCTGTCAAGTTTTTTTCTCCTGAATGCCCGTACCCCCGCCTGAGCGAAGTATGCTTGTCGGTACCTCAATTGAAAGGATTTTTTTCCCGGCGGGCTGTTGATAATCTCCGAGGGCAAACTTCGGGGATTTTTATTGACATATACGATCTCCCCGCTATGTTCTGGAAAGCGACTGGAGTAAAAAGGATCAGGTGCACCTGAGCGCATCTGTTATAAGATTACACCGGTTGGGGTTCCGCGGTATCGGTGGAACAGGCGGTTTTTGAGAAAATTACGAACATGAGAATCTTCCGTGAAATACCTCCGAAGGAGGAGTTTCAAAATCCGGTGCTCGCCATCGGGAGCTTTGATGGCGTGCACTCGGGCCATCGGAGAATTCTCTCAACACTTCTTAATATTGCCCATAAGAAATCGGGAGAGGGGATAGTGCTGACCTTCAGCAATCATCCCCGGAAGGTGCTCACCCCGAAAACACCGCCAAGGATTCTCACCACAATAGAAGAAAAAATACAGGCAATCGATCAGTATGGCGTGCACAACCTCATTGTGCTGGATTTCACCCTTGAAATCGCGAATATGACCGCGATCGAATTCCTTAATGATGTTATCCTGAAGCGATTGGGAGTCATCGATATTGTTGTCGGGTACGATAATGCCTTTGGGAAGGATCGCCAGGGGAACCTCGATTTTCTGCGTGAGTTCTCACATCAGCGGGGGTTCGGCGTCACGCTGGTCGAACCGCGAAACTTTTATTCGAGACCGGTATCCAGCTCGTGGATTCGCACAGAGCTTGAAGATGGAAACATCGTAGTGGCCAATACGCTCCTGGGAAGGCGGTATGCCTTATCGGGAACAATCATTCATGGAGTCTCGCGGGGGAAGTCCATGGGTTTCCCGACGGCAAATATACAGGTTGATCATCCCGAAAAGGTTATCCCCAAGGATGGCGTCTATGCGGTAACCGGCATGCTTGAGGAGGACCGGTATCGGGGGATGTTGAATATTGGAACCAATCCGACTTTTTCAAATACTGAACGGACTATTGAAGTGAACCTCTTCGACTTCAATCAGGATATCTACGGTGGAACAGTTACGGTTGAGTTTCATGAGCGGATACGGGATGAAATTCGGTTTAAATCAGCCGGGGAGCTCGTTGAACAGCTGAAAAGGGACAAGGCGGCAACGCTGAAGATCCTCGGCGGGGAATAACATATTGAAGGGAATTTAATTATTCTGGCAACGGGAAGCATGGATAATAATCGGTACCTTGCGGGATTGAGTGGTGATACCTGTTATTACGAGTATCCATTCCCCACCGGTCGTCTGTACCTCCTGGGCGATGACCGATTCTTGAAAGGGGTCCTCTTCGGGACGCAGGTGGATAATCCCCTTTCCCTGAAAGAGCGATTTCTGAAGCGACAATCCGGGTCGCTCGCCGGTGCAATTGCGTATCTCGATCGATATCTTACCGGAGAGGATGGTGAGATGCCGGCTCTCGATATCGAGGGATATACCGATACGGAGCGTCAGATCTACCGGCAGTTGCAGACGATCCCCTTCGGCGCGACCATAAGCTACGCTCTTCTCGGCGAGAGAGCCGGAATTATGCATGGCGGACGGTTTGTGGGGAATGCCATGGCAAAAAACCGGTTTCCCATTTTCATCCCCTGCCATCGGGTACTAAGGAGTGACGGCAGCATCGGGAACTATTCGGCCGGAAGTTCGGTGAAGAGGTTCTTACTGGAACATGAGCGAGCGATTTCGAGATTCCGTGCGTGATCGGATAGAGGCACCCATACTGCACATCAATACCGCGCGAACATGGAGGGGGGGGGAGAAACAAACCCTCCTGTTGAGCTGGCATTTGAGTCGGTTGGGATTCAACACTGCCGTCATCTGTCCGGCAGGTTCCGTGCTCGCGGATCGGTTAGCGGAACGCTCCCTCACCGCGTATGCCGTGCCGTTGCGATCTGAGCTCGATATGGTATCGGCCTGGCAGATTGCGGCAATAGCACGGCGGATACGGCCGGGAATTCTCCACATGCATACCGCCCATGCACACAGCCTCGGCATGCTGAGCAGCATCTTCCATCGGGTTCCGGTGAATGTTGTATCGAGAAGGGTTGATTTCAGAATCAAGGGGATGCTGAGCGGGATAAAATACAGCTTCCCTGACCGGTACATCGCCGTTTCCCATGCGGTGAAGCGCATCCTCGTCGAGGATGGAATTCCCGAGGCGAAGGTGACAACCGTTCACTCCGGGGTTGATCTCGCCGAGTATGAGAGCGTGAACAGCAGATCGGTGCAGCGTGAGTTCGGGAGTGCAATTGATCTTCGGGGAACGATGAAGCTGGTTGCGGTGGCGGCACTGACTCCGCAGAAGGATCATGAAACCCTCCTGCACGCAGTGAAGCTGCTCGCTGCTCGGGGGCGGCGCTTTATCCTCTTCATTGTCGGAGACGGGGAGCTCATGAAAAAACTCCTGGCGATCAGGGACCGGCTGCACCTGGCGGATCACGTCGTCTTTACCGGCTTTCGCAATGATGCAATCGACTTCATTCACTGGGCGGACATCTTTGTCATCTCCTCCCGGTGGGAAGCGCTGGGGACGTCGATTATAGACGCCATGGCGCTGCGCAAGCCCGTTGTTGCGACGAAGACGGGTGGCATCCCCGAGCTGATCGATAACGAGGAAAATGGCCTGCTCGTTGAGCGGGAAGATCCTGAAGCGCTCGCCCGGGCCATCGAGCGGCTCATGGATCAGCCGGAGCTGCGTCACCAACTGTCAGAGGGCGCTTCGCGCCGTGCTCGCGGTTTCTCGATTGAACAGACCGTTGCGAAAACCGTTATGATATATCGAAATTGTCTTGAAGAAAAAATGCGGGAGAAACACGGCCATTCGTTTCCGGCCCGATAGAACCGGCGCTGATCCCGTACATGCAGCAAGGAACCGGAAAACGAGCACAGCGGCTGTAAGATGCAAAAAGGGAATCTGAATATATTAATGATGGTATCGGTGCGCTGGTACAACGCATCGGCTCACTATGCGCTTGCCCTGGGGGAGGGCCTCAGGCGTGCGGGACAGCGTGTTGTTCTCTTCGGCATACCGGCATCCCCCGTGCTCAGGCGGGCACGGGAAATGGGATTGGAGAGTATTGAATCGATTGACCTGATGCGCGGACCGGCAGCTCTTCGACATCTCCGACACTTCAGGAGAACTGTTGCCGAGCGGGGCATCGATATCATTCACCCGCACTTCTCCCGTGACCACACCTTTGCCGCATGCGCGCTCCTCGGGGCGGCGGTTCCCATTGTGCGAACACGCAGTGAGAGCGACCCTCCGCGGGGGAATTTCCTCAACAGGCTCTTCTACCGGAGCGCGGCGCAGCATTACGCCCTTCCTGCCCGATACCTGAAACCGACGCTCCGGCGTATGGGCATTGCCGATGATCGGATATCGGTCATTCCGCTCGGCATGAATGCCCGGGCCTTTTCCCGGTATGTTCCTTCGCGGGATCTGAGGGGGGAGCTCGGCATTCGTCCGGGAAGCGCGGTCGTTTCGTATATCGGGCGGCTCCATGCGATAAAGGGCGTTGAATATCTCATCAGAAGTTATCCCCTCCTTGAGAATAAGAGCGGCGTGCACTTTGTCATCTCGGGCGAGGAGGTTGATGTGAGCCGTCGCTCGCTCTCGGATCTCGCACGGAAGCTGGGGTGTCAGCGCATCTCGGTGATCGACCGCTGCGACGATGTTCGCGAGATACTGTCGATTACCGATATCGGTGTTATCCCCTCAGTCGGCTCGGAGGCGATATGCCGGGTTGCGCTTGAGATGCTCTCCTTTGGCATCCCGATTGTCGGGAGCAACCTCAACGCTATCCCGGAGACCATCTCCGATTATGAGGGAATACTGGTCACTCCCTGCAGGCCGGATGAGATTGCGGGAGCGATCGATCGGTTGATTCGTCGGAATGAGTATCGAAAAAGAAGGGAGAGAATTATCGGGAAAATATCATCAATTTCCCTTGACCGCATGGTGGGCGACTATATGGATATCTATCAGAGACTTGTCACTGAATAGTGATTTTCTTTTAAGAGTAATGGAAAAGTCAAGAAATTGAGCAGTCTGATCGGTAACGGGTAATCAGTGGCAAGTGGAAACCTTAGACTGTAATAGCGAGCCCCTCGAATTCTCTCGGGGTAAACTCCGCGATAAATTTCGTTCCTTGCGATGACATGTGTTCCCGATGGATGCATTTTGTTGCGAATAAGTATTACTTCGGAAACCTGTTAACAAAAGAGCTTGTTTTACTTTTAAAAAAGGGGCCGCCTGAGCAATGAAAATAAGCATCACCATAATCGGGCATAATGAGGCCGCTCATCTGGAGCAGCTCCTTCCGCAGCTCACGTGGGCAGATGAAAGAATCTATGTTGACTGCGAGAGCGCAGACGGATCCTGTGCCATTGCGGAAAAATACGGCTGCCGGGTTTTTGCCCGGCCCAATAATCCGAATCTCAATGTAAACAAGAGCTTTGCGATGGAGCAGGCCACCGGCGGATGGGTGTTCTATCTCGATCCCGACGAGCGCATTCCGGATTCGCTTCGGGATGAAGTGATCTCGGTAATCCAGGCAGAGCGGGATGCCGTTGCCTTTGAACTGGGGAGGAGAAATTACTATTTCGGGAAGTGGCTTCGCCACGGGAGCCGATATCCCGATACACAGCTCAGGCTCTTCCGCCGGGGGCGCGCGCACTTTCCCCTGGAGCATGTTCATGAGCGGCTGCAGGTTGACGGCCGCATCAAGAAGCTCAAAAATGATATGTATCACTATCCCTTTGAATCGGTGTCGCAATTCCTATCGAAGTTCGATTTCTATACGAGTTTCGAAGCCGGCTATCTCCACCGCCAGGGGATGCGGCCGGGATGCCCGAATGCCATCCGCTATCTCTTCCTCCTCCCCCTCGCGCGCTTTTTTCGGCGCTATTTCTTCAAAGGGGGATTTCTGGATGGGGTGCCGGGCCTGTTCGCCTGTCTCTTCGATGGGATAAAATTCATCGTTACCTATGTAAAGCTTGTAGAGATCTGTCGGGAGCAGGGGAGTCGTGAGAACGATTGAAGGGCGGGGCATAAAAACCTTGACGGGAAAAGAAGGTATTTTACTAATGCACAGAGAGAGATATCCATTTGCCCGAGCGGGGTATGAATATCTGTTGCAGTACGTTCCCGCGGGGGGGTGTTATGAAAACCTGTACAATCCCAGAAGCCATTGAGGAGATCCGAAATGGCAGAATAATCATTCTCGTTGATAATGAGGATCGTGAGAATGAGGGTGATCTGGTGGTCGCGGCGGAGTTCTGTACGCCGGAAGCTATCAATTTTATGGCCAAATACGGCAGGGGGCTCATCTGTATTGCGATGACACAGGAGCGGCTCAGCGATCTCGGACTGAAACTCATGGTTTCCGAGAACACGGACAAGTTCTGTACGGCTTTTACGATATCCGTGGACGCGAAAGAGGGGACCTCTACCGGGATCTCGGCCTATGATAGAGCAGTGACGGTGCGGGTGCTGATTGATGAACGGACAAAGCCCGATGATCTTGCACGTCCGGGTCATATGTTTCCCCTCGCCGCCAAGAGGGGAGGGGTGCTCGTTCGCGCAGGTCAGACCGAGGGTTCCGTCGACCTCGCCAGAATGGCCGGGCTGAAGCCCGCCGGTGTAATATGCGAGATTATGAAAGAAGACGGTACCATGGCGCGCCGTCCCGATCTCGATGCTTTCGCAGAGGAGCATAACCTGAAGATAGCAACCATCGCTGATATCATCAAGTACCGGCAGCACAAGGAACGGCTCATCAGGCGGGTGTCGGAAAGCAGGCTTCCCACCGTATTCGGTGAATTCACCATCATCGCCTATGATACGGAAGTTGATGACGCGGTACATGTCGCGCTTGTCAAGGGTGATGTCAGTGGGCGGGAGGGAGTGCTCGTTCGGGTTCACTCCGAGTGCCTCACCGGCGATATCTTCGGCTCCCTGAGATGTGATTGCGGACAGCAGCTTCACCGGGCAATGGAGATGGTAAACAGTGAGGGAATCGGCGTTGTCCTCTACATGCGTCAGGAGGGGAGGGGGATCGGTCTCAGCAACAAACTGAAGGCTTATCATCTGCAGGATAACGGTTTGGACACGGTCGAGGCGAATATCGAGCTGGGATTTCCGCCGGATCTGCGAGATTACGGAATCGGGGCGCAAATTCTGGTTGATCTCGGTCTCCATAAGATTCGCGTGATGACCAATAATCCGAAGAAGATAATCGGCCTGGAGGGATACGGCCTGGAGGTTGTTGAGCGGGTTCCCATTGAGATTCCGCCGAAGAAGGAGAACTATCGGTATCTCAAGACGAAGAAGGAGAAGATGGGACATCTCATTATGCAGGGTAGTGAGAAAGCGACAGATCAATGAACGAAGCGAAGCGATCAACCATTGTCGTTATTGATGACGAGGAGCTCATTCGGTACAGCCTGCAGAAGAAACTCACGCGATTTGGCTATAATGTCATATCACTGGATAAGGCGGAGGATGCACTCTATCTGTTGAAGAACGAGAAGGAAGATATCGATCTCGTTATCACCGATATCAAGCTCAGAAAGATGGACGGCATAGAATTGCTCCAGCATCTCAATATGCTCGATGAGCCGCTGCCGGTTCTCATTATAACCGGACAGGGGAACATCGAGGATGCCATCAGGGCGCTGCGGTACGGCGCCCGTGATTTCATTCGAAAACCCTTTGATATCAACGAAGTCGCATCGATCGTCCGCAGCATACTGCGGGGCGAGCAGGAGAAGCAGCTTGCCGATGTCTTCGGACAGTTTATGGGTTACGAGAAGCGGATATTCACGATACCGGTCGACACCTCGCTGTGCAATGTTATCTCCTATGAGCTCACCAGAAACCTTCCCGCGGTGGGATTGTGCAACAGGACGACCGCGGAGAATGTATCCCTCGCGCTCAGAGAGGCCATCAGCAATGCGATGTTTCACGGCAATCTGGAGATACCCTCATATGTTCGCGAGCAGAGCGGCATCAAGGGCTTCAACGAGGAGATCGAGCGGCGCAAGAATGTGAAGCGGTACAGGGATAGAACCGTTACCATAAATTATGAGCTGACGAAGGATTATGTTGAATACGTTATTGAGGATGAAGGACCCGGTTTTGACTATCAGTCCCTTCCCGATCCGCGTAATCCCGAGAACTTTTTCAAGGACAGCGGCAGGGGGCTGCTCATCATTCAGGTTCATATGGATGAAATCGACTGGAACGGACAGGGGAATGTCATCAGGCTGCGGAAATATCGCATCGATGGCAACAGGCTGGAGGAGAGGACTCGGTGAGCTATTATACAATAAAGTGGCAGGGTGATTCGGTTTCGATGCTCGATCAGCGGTTGCTTCCCACAGAGGAGGTGTATCGCACCTTTACCGTCTATACCGATGTGGCGAACGCCATCGCCGACATGATTATTCGGGGGGCGCCGGCTATCGGGATTGCAACCGCCATGGGGATCGCCCTCGCCGCGAAGAGCATAAGCATCCGTGATGCCGAAGCGTTCAAGAAAGAGATCAATGAGGTGTGCAAGGCCTTCAGCCGCACCCGGCCGACCGCCGTGAACCTCTCCTGGACAATCAGCAGGATGAAGAAGCAGATTCAGGGGCTCAAGGAGGTCGATGCCATCAGGGCTGCCCTGGAGAAGGAGGCCCTTGCCATCTGCGACGAGGATGTCGCGACGAACAGGACCATCGGGGAGAACGGGAAGCGGTTCTTCAAGGATGGCGATGTGGTGATGACGCACTGCAATGCCGGCGCCCTCGCGACAGGAGGCTACGGAACGGCCCTGGGCGTTATCCGGGCGGCTGTCGCGGAGGGGAAAAAGATTGAAGTCTATGCCTGCGAGACGCGGCCCTATCTGCAGGGGGCGCGGCTCACCGCATGGGAGCTTTTGCAGGATAATATTCCGGTGACGCTCATCACCGACAACATGGCCGGTTACTTCATGCAGAAGAAGATCATTAAAAGGGTGATAGTGGGCGCCGATCGAATTGCAGCGAACGGCGACACGGCGAACAAGATCGGAACCTACTCCCATTCGGTTCTCGCCCGGCAGCACGGAATCCCCTTTTATGTTGCGGCGCCGGTTTCAACCCTCGATCCCGAAACCGCAACGGGAGCTGATATCCCCATCGAAGAGCGAAGCATCGAGGAGGTTGCCTACCTGCAGGGAGTTCAGATAGCGCCCGAGGGGATATTCATAAAAAATCCAGCTTTTGATGTCACGCCCGCAGGAAATATCACCGCCATCATCACCGAGCGGGGAGTCATAGAAAATCCTCAGGAGAAGGGGATCAAGGGAGTATTGCAGAAGTAGTTGTTATGACTCGCCGAGCAGCTCGATATCCGCGAGATCCCGGTGCCTCCCGAGCGCTCTCTTATTTTTTATAAAGGCATCTCTCCCCAGATAGTAAAGGGGCAGGTCATCGAATGATCCCGGCTCCCTGCTTTCCATTATCTCTTCATTCGTAAGACCGCTGAGGGTCGTAAGCAGATCAATTCTCACCGGTGCATATCCGAGCTGTATCACATCCCCCGAGAGTATATCCTCTTCGGTGAGATGCAGTGATTCGAATCCGTACTCGCGCAGAGCGGCGAGCAGTGCCGTAACGTTTCCCCGTTCGGGCTGTATCCAGATGTCGATATCGCCGGTTGCACGGGGATGACCATGGAAAGCGAGCGCGTAGGCGCCGACGATGACATATCTTACATTGCTGTTATTGAGGGCGGAAATGAAGTCCTTATAGTCGGGATGTATCTTCACCGGTCTCTTTTAATCCTCCGTATTACTCTTTCGATCCTTGGGAGATCGGCATATCCCTGGATGACATAGTACTGCTCGCGGAGAAATTCGACAGCGCTTATCCGCTCTTCCGGCGTCTTTGCGAGCCAGAACCGGAGATCGCTTTTTGTGCTCTCCCCTTTTCGTATCTCGAGGTGAAGGCGGGTTGTTTTATTCATGATAATAACTTAAGCATAATGTTTTCGTTTTTGTGGCAAAATAAAAAAATTTAGACAGGATTACAGGATTGTCTGGATAGATTCGGTTTATTTTAACAGAGTATCGACAATTGTCAACCACGTACAGGATAAAAACATATAATGCCGATTAATGACAAGAATAATAGTTGACGTTCGCTTTAGCGTACGTTATATTACTTTGTGAGGTAAACAGAGATGAAAACTATCAATGCAACAAATGCTCGTGAAAACCTGTATCGTCTGATTGATGAAACGAATACTTCTCATGAACCCATTCAGATTACCGGCAAGCGGTCAAATGCCATTCTTGTTTCGGAAGAGGATTGGAATTCCATTCAGGAGACGATTTATTTATTATCAATTCCAAATATGCGAGAATCCATTATGAAGGGACTCAAAACACCGGTCGATGCGTGTTCAGAGGAATTAGATTGGTGAAGTATAAGCTGGTTTTTACCAGGCAGGCGCAAAAGGATGCGGAGAAGCTCAAGCAAGCTGGTTTAAAAGAGAAAACAATAGCACTTCTGGAAATATTAAAGGATGATCCCTTTCAATCATCACCGCCTTTTGAGAAACTCGTAGGCGATCTGGCCGGTGCCTATTCGAGAAGAATAAATATACAGCATCGATTAGTTTACCAGGTCCTGGGTGAAGAGAAAATAGTAAAAGTTATCAGGATATGGACTCACTATTAGTGAGTCAGAATAGCTTCCCATTCGCTGGAGACCGGCTCCGTTCTGATTACCTTCGACGAGCACTTCAAAACAGTTCCCGGCCTGCGGCTATGGTATTATGTTGAGTGAGGGGGGAGGTACAATTCCTCATAGGTAGAGTATTAACACGCGATCCTGCTGGGAGTGGGCGGAGTCCGAGTCCACGTTTCAATTCCTCATAGGTAGAGTATTAACCGAAAACTCAACCGGAAGGGGAGAGAGCATCTACCTCGTTTCAATTCCTCATAGGTAGAGTATTAACCTGCACCTGTTCTCCGGTTGTCCTATTTTTTCCGCGAAAAAGTTTCAATTCCTCATAGGTAGAGTATTAACGTATAATAGTGTTATATACAGTATTTAAGAATATAGGTTTCAATTCCTCATAGGTAGAGTATTAACAGGGTATCGGGACGGGGTAAAAAACGGCAAAAACAAAGTTTCAA
>CAZZCF010000044.1:0-27055 GCA_964652955.1 uncultured Leptospirales bacterium | reverse complement strand
TGATACCGAATAAGAATAATCTGAAAGCATCAAATGTTTGAATACTGTATAGTATAAGGACAACCGAGGAGGCGGTACCGGCTGACGAAAACGAACGGTGGCGTTTGAGGGGAGAATCGCGCGGCTCGGATGCGTATAAAACCGCTCCGATACCATGAGAATATCACCTGGTTATCAAACTAATGATAATCTCTTCCCCGCTGTGCACGGGGAAGAGATTATATGGTGGAAAGCAGTAAATCTAAATGGTAGAAGAAGAGGTATACACCTCTCCGCGCTCCCGTGCGCCTATTCCAGTTTCATATCGACCATGAGCGTTTTAAAGCCCGTCTTCCCTGATCGCTTGCAGAATACCTTTGATCCCTTTCCATAAGCCGCCTTTGCGGAGAATGTTTTTCCGTCGAAGGGTGTGCCCTGGAATGCCTGTGCATTGATGTTATCCGTGCTCAGCTCAAGGGTCTTTTGAAGGCTTCCTTTTTTTATTGTTAATTGTAACGCGATAATAACCTGTTCACCGAGAACCGTACCGCAAACCTTTTTAATCTGAATGGTATAGCCTCCCTTCGGCGGTGGGCTTGAGAGAACGTGGCACTGTGTTGACTTTTGTGAGAGACGCCAGTTGATAGCAAAGAGATCTGAACTAATGAATGTGAAGAAGAGTGTGAGAGAAAGCACGGCAAGGAGTACTTTTTTCATTACAACCTCCATTGAATATAATATAGTTTATTGAAAATTAAGTGAGGAAAGCATTCGTCCACACTCATTTATATGAATAGAATATTGTATTAATATATCGATGATGCAAATATTTTTTTTACATAGTAAATTACAGTACGCACCATCGTGCTTCGGTTATACTATTCCAGTTTCATATCAACCGTGATCTCCTTGAAGCCGATTCTTCCCGATCGCCTGCAGAAAACCTTGAATGATTCGCTAAAGGTCGCCTTTGCGGAGAATGTTTTTCCGTCAAAGGACATGCTTTGGAACGATTGTGCATTGATATTATCCGTGCTCAATTCAAGTGTCTTTTTCTGATCTCCTTTCTGGATTGTTATCTGTAAAGCTTTAATAACCCATTGGCGGAAAACCCTCCCGCAAACCTTTTTAATCTGAATGGTATAGCCTCCCTGTGGTGGCGGACTCGAGATGACGTCGCACTGGGATACATTTTGTGAGAGCTGCCAGTTGAGCGCAAAGAGGTCAGTACTGGTGAAAGTTAAGAAGAGCGTGAAAATAAGAACGGCGAAGAGTACTTTTCTCATTACAACCCCCTCGATAAGAGATGAGATTTATTGAAAGTGAATCGTGGAATGCTTAATATCCATTTTCATTTGTGTATATCTGTAGTAAAAGAAGCATATCTATTGTGCAATTATTTTTTTCCTGCAGCATCTTGCAGGTAACGCTTCAGTTATCATGATTAGGATTCCGATGATACGCGCAATATGTTAATAGTTTTGGGAAGTATTCTTATGGGCACCTCTAAAAACCTATACCCTCAAAACCGGACAAAGGCGAGGGGCAGCAGAACATTTGTCTCCTCCTCCTCGTCGTCCATAAGGAAGATCGTTCCGAGAATGATCAGATCCCACCAGGTATGTATAAAGACGCTTTCGGCAATGGTCCAATTTCTCTGCTGCGTCACCCATCCGAGATACCACCCCATGACGAACTGGGCGACGGGATATCTGATATCTCCCCCGAGATGCGCCAGGGCGAAGAGGAGAGCGGTGGTCGTATTGCTCCAGAAGGGGCTGTCCATCCAGTCCATCATCAGGGGCATCATCCAGCCCCGAAAGACCGCCTCTTCTCCCGTACCCGCATTGTAGGAGATGCCGGAAACATAGAGGATATCCCTGCCGCGCATGCCGGAGACTTCGGAGTTTGCCAGCGCGATGGCGGAAATGGCAGCAGCGATGCCAACCGGCACGAATGTCGTCGGCCGCAGAAGAAAATCAAGGCGAAAGGGGGCAATGAGCACATCACCGGTTGTCTCATCCTCCTGCAGAAATGAGAATCTGCCGGTTCCCTGATGCGTTTTTGCGGCGGTTTTGAAGCTGTGAAAGGCGCTCAGGGATCCCGCTGTCTGATAGAGCTGGGAGCCGTAAAAGGACTTTTTTTCCCCGTCGGTGAGATCGCTGTCGGTGGGATTCTTATCGGAAATATCCTCATCAACCAGGGAGATTCCGAGAATCCCGATGCCGGTATAGAAAACAGCAGAGGGATACTGGCCCTCCCACCATTGATCAAATCCCGGGAGGAAAAAAGATACAAGCGGAATCCAGACAAGCGATCGCGGTCTCTCGGGATCACTCGATGGATCGGTGCTGAAAAGCCAGGAAGAACTTTTTTCCCGTTCCGGAAATGGCGCTGCCTCTTCAACCGGTTCTTTAACAAGAAATACGGTGCTGCCGTCGGGATATACTATCCTTGCAACGGTGCTTCTCGAAATGGAGACTTCATCTTTCCGCCCGTCCGGGACGTAGGTTATATTTTTCGCGTCTACTTCTGTTATTGTTCCCCTGATGATGGTCTCATCCCTGAGGACAATCTCATCAGCACTGGCGGGAATGAATAACAGCACAACAAAAAGACTCATGCTTAACAGCATTGATATTTTCATAAAAAGCGCTCTTTCGGATATGGTTATCTTTATTTACTGAACGGGATCATTACAAAGTAATACTCGAATTAATCAACCTTTATTACTGTTTCAGACGGAATCGCATCCCCATTTCCGGCATCATAAGAAAGGCGAACGGCGCCTTCCCCTGGGTGTTTATCGCCCTGACCGCTCCTCAATAATTCATTTTTGATGATTAAATAGTATTCTTCAAAATTCAATGAAACATATAGGACATTTTCGTATGGCAATTTTCCGTTATCCCTAAAGGTATTTCAGTTATGCGACTGATTGACATTTATCCGCGGGTAGCTTACTATCATCACGATCTCTCATTCCGGCAGTCGGGAAAGCATCCCGGCGCCGGCAGGGTAAGATGCGTATGTATGATTCATTTTACATTGAATTGATAGAGGGTGATGATTTCGTGCTGAAGCTTTCAGGCGATCTGAACGCCTGGAGTGCCCAGCGGTTCTGGAATCAGATGAAGGATATGCTGGACACCATTGAAAGTGAAGAGAAAGCTGTTTTTATCGATTTCGCCGATCTCACCTACATTCATTCAAGCGGCATCGGCGCTCTGCTACAGCTCCTTGAGTACTGCAGAAACAATAATATACCTATCAAATTCAGGAACATACAGGGTGCCGTTGAGCGGATATTCAATCTGGCAAATGTGACTGATCTCTTTCCCCTCTAAGAGCAGCCTCCGACAGTATTCATTTCGGTTATTGCCGATACGGGGCTGCTGAAGCACCGGCAAGGAATCCGTTTCTCTTCCGTACCTGCGGGATGATCTTCCGGAATCGCATAATTCCCTCATCGGTTTTCTTTCTAAATTTCTCCAGCAGATCGATGATACTCGCCGCCTTTTCCCCATTGTGAAATGCCGTCATGACATCAATGAAGAAATGATAGTTGCAATCATTCACGATTTGCAGTAATGTCATTAATACTATTATAAGCATGTGAAAACAAATTAATGTTTGACTTTCTCGGCGATATATACATCTTTTTTGATGCTCATAAATAAAAAGTTAGTGCAATATCATGGATTTCATCGATTTTATTGCCAGTGCATCCCAGAAGCCGGCGCTTGGCAAGGAATTCATCGCCACGCTGAAAGATGCTTCGGCAGTACAGCTTCAGGAATGGCTGAAGGGAAAGGGTTACGGCGTTTCCGAGAGCGACTGCCAGAAGCTGATAGACAATCGGGCGCATATTGTCGACATAAAGAGCGTCTCAGCGAAAACGGATTATTGATTTGCTCACGGACGAAATATTTCAATGCATAGACAGCTTATCGATGCGGGTGGTTCTCCTGTGTTATTTAACGATCTGTGCTTCTGTGTATGCAAGGCGAGATTTGTAATCGTGCCTCAAAACCGGAACGGAAGAGATGTTACATAAGGGGACTTCTAAAAACTGTTAATATGATGTCCCCCTGGCCATTTTTTTTCGCATATCCTGTGCACGCCGGCATGCGCGACATTGTGTCGCTGTGGGCTCAAGGCCTGATAATACAAGTATTTTCCATTATGGGATCAGTGTAAATACTGATTTTTAGAAGTCCCCGTAAAGCAGCGCTCTATTCGAGTGATACCTATAATGAGATATATTACCTTCATTTTGATCACTCTGTTATCCCTGTTGTGCACGGTAAAGCCGTCCTATTCTCGCGAAGCTGAACGGTGCGGAATTGTTCGCATTACGGCACCGGATAAAGCGTATACGCTCTCCTCGCCCTGGTATTTCAGAGCTGATGACAGCCCCGATTATGCTGCGGAAGATTTCAATCACACAGCATGGAATCTTCTCAGGATCGGAAGCTCATGGACGAATGATCCCCGCTATCGGCAGTATCGGGGAACCGCCTGGTACCGGCTCGAATTGTACCTTGAGTGCGATTGCGAACCGCTTGAATTACACATCCCCATGCACTATCGCGGCGCGCAGCTCTATCTCAATGGGAAGCACATCGGCGAGACGCGCCCCTTCGATGATCGGGGCAAAACACCTTCCATTATTGGGAAGCCGGATATCATCCCTCTCCCGACACATCTCCTCAAAGACGGCAGAAACATCCTTGCCGTGAGAACCGGCTCTCTCAATGAGGATGGAGGCTTTTTCCGATCCCCGATTATCGGTCCCGCTCAAATGCTTCATCGCCAGTGGGTACGGTATGTACTCTGGTACTCAACCCTCTCTGCAATAAGCATCTTCCTGGCTCTATACTTTTTTCTCTTCTTCCTGGGCAGGAGGAGAGATTGGTACTATCTCCACTTCTCGGGTATCGCCCTTGCGCTGGGATCATGGATTCTGGGCTACAAGGGGCTCATACTCTGGGTGCTGGACTTTCAGTGGATGTATATTTTCTTCACCTATATCGGATCGCTCTTCGTTTCGGTTATGATAATCAGCTTTTTACACTCCTTTATGGGAAGAAGGAAAAATTTTATCGCGCGGGCATTTGAAATCTCCTTCATTTCATTGGCGACTGTGTTGCTGCTGGAATATCTCCTGACAGGGGGCATCGTCTTTTTTCAGCGATATCTCTACAGGCCCTTTATCATGGGCAATCTGCTCGTTGTTATCTATATCTTTATTTTCTGCATACAGGGAGTAAGGCACAGAAGTCCCTATGCGAAGCGTATTTTAACCGGTATAGCGATTCTCTCTCTCCTATGGAGCCGGCATTTTTACCTTCCTCGGAATCGCAGACTTCGAGCCCCTTATCATTGAGGCTTTCGTCGTCATGATCATTATGTTCGCTTCAATCCTCTCATCCCGTTTCGCGCAGGTGCACTCGGAGCTTGAAGGAACCCATGACCATCTGATACGGCTCAACCGTATCAAAGACAGGGCCGTGGGTTCCCTCAGAATATTCAAGCGCATCGTATCCTCATCGAGCGATCAGATGGCATTTATTGACCGGGACGGTATCGTCCTTGCCGCTAACGAGGCGCTCCTGAAAGCCCTGAAACGGACAAAAGATCAGCTTATCGGCCATTTGCTCAAGGAAGCCTTCGGCGAGGAGGAATACGAGAGCACTCTCAGGGGATACGGAGAACGCTGTCTGTCCGGAGAAGAGATACGCTATGAGAAGTGGTATACCTACGATGGTATCGGCAGACGCTACATGGTCGTTACAATGCATCCCTATCAGAACAGTTCTGCTGAGAATACCGGATTTGTTTTGAATCTCAGGGACATAACGGAACAGGTGAGTCTTGAGAAAGCGATAGTTGATGTCGGTGAGAATGAGAGGAGAAGGATCGGCATGGAGTTGCATGACGGCCTGAGCCATGATCTCCTGGGAATTGCAATCCAGAGCAAGGTTCTGGCGGATAAGCTTGCAAAAGTATCACCGGAGCTGGCAGAAGAAGCATGTAAAATTGAAAAGGCAATCAACGGATCGATTAAGATGACACACAGTCTGGCGAAGGGTGTCTTCCCCGAATTCCTTGGCGAGGGAAGCATCAAGAACTTCTTTGAGAAGATTCAACGGGATTTCGAGAGCAAATTCACCATTCCCTTCTCACTTGAGGTAAACGATGATATCATGATAGAAAATATCATGGTATCGACGCATCTCTATTACATTGTCCAGGAGGCCTTACACAATGCTGCTCTCCACTCTCATGCGAGCCATATCGTGGTACGGATGTTTTCAGATAACGGGTATATGACCCTTATTGTTGAGGATGACGGGGTGGGATTTACACAAAAGGAGCATAAAAAAAGGAGAGGAATGGGGCTCGAAATAATGCGATTCAGGGCCCGGATACTCGGCGGCTCTTTCGGTGTTCAGCGTGCTCAAAAGGGAGGAACGGTGGTGATATGCCGATTTCCTGTTTTTAGCTGAACTGTTCCCTCACCCCGGAAGTATCTTCGGCCACGGGCCGCTTGAATTATCGCCACTGTACGGCGGCTTCCCTGCGCGGCGGAATCTTTCTGAACCGGTGTTTTGCGTAGCCCAGCGTCATGCAGCCATATACCCTGCTCCCCTCGGGAACGCCCAGCTCTGCACGTATCTCGGCCACATACTCGGCGGCGGCGACCATGTAGCCGTTTATGCAGTTGCCGAGCCCCAGCGCCTCGGCCATCAGCACCATCTGCAGGAGAGCATAGTGGCAGTTCGCCTGCGAGGAGATGCTCTCGGACGCGTGCACGACAATGAACATCGGCGCTCCGCGGATGACCCGGTCTTTCCCCTGCAGCGCGAGCTCATAATTCATGCGCATGCCCCGCAGATTCTTCTGAAGGGCGGGTGGTAATGGCTCCGGCGAGCTTTCAAGCATCTCGACGGTTTGTCCGAAGAACTCCGCTGCCATCCTTGCAACCTTTTTAACCGACACGGGATTCTGAACCACCGTGAACGCCACATCCTGGCTGTTATTGGCCGTGGGTGCATATCGTCCTGCCAGTAGCAGCTGCTCCACAACATCACGCGGCACCTCCCTGTCCAGATACACCCGGCAGCTTCGCCGGGACCGGAGAAAGTGCATCATGTCCTCCGGTGATATCTCTTTCCGCTCACCGATGATCTCGAACTCCATCGCATCGAGCTTTTCGTGTGTTATCGCATCCTCAGGGCAGATCGCAATGCAGTGGCCGCATTCTATACAGTGCTCCTCCTCTCTGACGGTAACCGTCTCATTCATAACGAAGAGATGTGCCGGGCAGGTCTCGACACATCTCCCGCACAGGATGCATTTTTCGGGATCGACTCTTATTGTACTCATAGTTCACTCACATAGTACTTTTATATCGTAAAGAAGCGAGCATTCGCATTCAATGAGAAGCTCACGGTGCTTCATGCGATTATAGAAAAGGGGGTAGTTGCTGTCAACCAACTGTTACCTATCGTCCTTTCATGAGAATATCCTGCTTCTATATCAGGCTTATTTCTCTTGACTTTTTGTTGAAGAGAGACACTAATAATGGGGAGGGGGTATCCGTCTCGCTGAAAAGAGGGGGAGGATGGGTAAAATGGAGAGAGACTGCATTGCTGTCTTTGATCTGGGGAAAACCAACCAGAAAATTCTCATTTACGACAACAGATTGAATCTGATTGATTCTTCCTATGAGGCATTTGATGACTATGAAGAGGATGGAGTGCAGTGCGAGGATGTCGCACAAATTGCGAAATGGCTGAAATCCACTCTCAAGGGAATGGCTCGACGCCATGGTATTGGGGCCATTTCGATCACCAGCCACGGCGCGGCATGTGTTTTTACTGATGAGAGGGGAGAGACAACAGTTCCGGTAGTCTCATATACCTTTGAACCGGGAGAGCAATTCCATCAGCAGTTTACCCGTGAATTCGGTAATGCGAAATCCTTGCAGAGAGAAACGGCGACACCGGATTATCCCGGGCTGGGTTGTCTGGGGAAGGGGATCTACTTCGCAAAACAGAAGTATGCTGGAGGTTTCGGAAGAACGCAGTCGATACTGAACCTCCCCCAGTATTACGGTTTTTTACTGACCGGGCAGAAGGGTTCGGAACCGACCTATTCGGGGTGTACTTCATTTCTGTGGGATTTCAATGCCATGGGATGGTCGAGCATGGTGGATAAGCTTGGCATTCGTGATAAGCTCCCGTCCAGAATATCCAGACCATGGGATGTCCTGGGTACGCTCTCAGCGGAGATTTCGGAAGAGACCGGTCTCCCGGAAAGCACACTGGTCACGCTCGGGATTCACGATTCGAATGCTGCTCTCCTCCCATATCTGATTCAGATGGAGGAGCCCTTCGTCTTGAATTCAACCGGGACTTTCTGTGTGGCGATGCATCCGACTGACAGGGTATATTTCAATGATGACGAACTGGGAAAGTTTGTCTTTTACAATATCGATGCCTTCAATCATCCGGTTAAAACGGCACTGTTTCTCGGAGGTATGGAGCACGATATCTATACCGGAGTATTATCGGGAATTCACGGGCAGCAGGCGCTCCCTGCATTTAACTCAGATCTCTACGAAAGCATCCTTACCGAGAGAAAGTTGTTTATTATTCCGGGTGGCGTGATCGGGGGCGGCATGTTTCCCAATTCCGAGGCTCGCGTCGTTGAGAAGGGTGAGAGTTACTCATTTGATGAAATCATGGGTGGTGGAAGGAGACCGGAATTCTTTAATGATTTTGAGCGTTCATATGCCGTTCTGAATCTCTCACTGGCGATAGAAACCCAGGTTGCCCTGAAGAGGATTAATCACGAGAGCGGTGAGGCCATCTTTACCGAGGGTGGATTCCGCAATAATGATTCCTATAATATTCTCCTTTCTGCGATGAATCCCGAATCAAAGATATTCCTGAGCAATCTGGATGAAGCAACGGCGTTCGGCGCCGCTCTACTGGGCAAATGCGCTCTGGAGCGAAAAACCCCGAACGATATGAAGGATCATTTCAAAATCGAAACTCAAGAGGTCGCTTATCAGAAATTATCGAGGATTGAAGATTATATCGAAACCTTCTTGCGGTATACTGAGAATTCAACGGCTGCCGGTTGAACGGATAGATTCTCATTGAGGCATGCTCTCCGATTGCTCATAATCGAAGCCTCTGACTGAGAGGTGGCTTCTGTTTGTGACCGGAAGCACCCCGATGCTCTTTGGGCAATAAACTTTTTTATTGTAAATCTGATGAGAGGAACTATGTTCGGCTATCCGGCAAAAGGAGAAATAAAGGGTATTTGTCCCTCTTAGATAAAAGAATCAAAAATCTCAGCGAGGTTTGAGAAAAAATCTATAAAAGGAGTATGTAATAATGAGATACGAAGAAGAACCAAGAGCACTTCCTGAGGGAATTGACATGGAAAACCATGTCATCGCTACCTATTACTCGGCATGGCCGGCTGATTGGAATATGGATCAGCTCTCGCCGGTTTTAGCAATTGAACAATCCACCGGTACCTTTGAGCCGATGCCGGGGGAGACGCCGGAGATACGGAGAGATCATCTTGCGAAGGTCATCGGTCTCTATGAAGTTCCCTATTATGAACACAGTATTGAGCCCGACATCGATGAGCGGCAGTACATAATACAGATTGCGTTTCCCGCAGTCAATATCGAGAATCAGCTTCCGATGCTGATGACCTCATGTGTGGGAAATATCAGCCTCGCCAAGCGGCTCAAGCTCCTGGATCTCCGCATGCCGAAAGCTATCCTCGATGGGTTCAAGGGGCCGAAATTCGGCATTGAGGGAGTCTACGAGCTCCTGGGAGTGGAGCTGGGTTCGCGGCCGCTTCTGAATAATATGATAAAGCCGTGCACAGGCTATACGGCAGAGGCGGGTGCTGAGCTCTTCTATCAGGCGGCACTCGGCGGTGCCGATGTCATCAAGGACGATGAACTCATAGGCGACATGAAGTTCAATCGGGTTGTTGACCGGGTAAAGTTATATATGGAGAAGGAGAAACAGGTATTTGATGAGACCGGCGAGCGCACCCTCTATGCCGTCAATGTAACGGACCGATTGCCGAAGATGTTAGAGAATGCCAAGCGGGCGGTGGATGCGGGGGCTAACTGTTTGATGGCCAATTATGTATCGGTGGGGCCTGAAGCGATGCGGGCACTGGCAGAAGATCCCGAGATACCTGTTCCCCTCCTTGCGCATCAGGATGTCGCCGGCGCCTATTTCATGTCTCCCCATAATGGGGTAGCGTCTCCATTGATGATGGGGAAAATCCCCCGATTAGCGGGTGCGGATATTATCGCATTTCCCTTTGCGCTGGGAGGAAAGGCTACCTACCTGCATGAGCGGTACTCTGCGGTAACCCGCGCTCTCACCTATCCATTCGGCAATCTGAAGCCGACCATGCCGATGCCCGGGGGAGGGCTAACGCCCGCTAATGTGCCGGAGGCCGTACAGGAGCATGGCATGAACTTTGTGATAGGTGCCGGCGGTGGAATTCATGGCCATCCTCAGGGGCCCACAGCAGGTGCGAGAGCCTTTCGTCAGGCAATAGACGCCGTTCTAAAGGGCATACCGATTGATGAATATGCGAAAGAACACGAAGAGCTCTCCATTGCGCTGGGGAGATGGCAGAAGGTTACGGAATTCAAAACCGAGTAAAATCTTAAATACTATCAGCTCATGATAACCGTGTTAACGGAGGATGGACAGTGCATCTGCGGGAACGGGGAAGCCGCGGTTACCCCATCAATACTTTCGGTATTACGTTTTATTTTTTTCTCTATCAGCCGCTTGAAGTGTTTCCAATTCCTTCAAGTTTCTGTCCATCCTCCGCTTTGCCCTACTGAATCATCATTTTGAAAAACTGATACAATTATCTCCACTGTCTGATTTTTTCAGAAATTTCATAAGCTACGTGTTGCACTTCAGTTTTGAATTTGGGATCCTTTTCAAAAAAACAGCCTTAAAAAACTTGACAGATACCCGTTCCCGCCTGTAATGTCGATTCGGGTTGCTAGCTCAATTGGCAGAGCAACTGACTCTTAATCAGTAGGTTCGGGGTTCGATTCCCCGGCAACCCACGGTTAACAAAGTTATGTCAGGCGAAAGCCATCCCGACTTTGGGGTGGCTTTTCTGCATTAATGGATACCGTTTCGGAGGTGCCTCATGACCGTCAAGATAATCGTGCTCATCGGCTATTTTATGACCGTTCTTATCATCGGTTTCATTGCCCGAACCCGATGGCAATCCTCGCCGGAGGCTTATTTCCTGGCAGATCGGAAGCTCGGTACCGTGGTGCTAGTGGGCACCATGGTGGCAACGAATTTCTCCGCTTTTACGGTTTTCGGAACATCCGGCGCCGGATACCGGGACGGCTATGCCTTTTTCCCCATCATGGGATTCGGCACCGGCTTTATGGCGCTGACTTTCTGGATTCTCGGTCGCCGGATCTGGCGGGTCGGGCGTGAATCGGGAGCGGTGACGCCGCCGGAGATGATCAAGGCTCAGTACCGGAGCCCTCTCCTCTCCTTTATTTTCTCGCTGGTTATGATTGTCTTCACCATCCCCTATCTGGCGCTGCAGCCCATGGCGGCCGGTTACGCACTTGAAGCGCTGATCGGTCTCCCCTATGTATACGGTTGTGTCCTGGTAACCGGGATTATCGTCCTCTATACTCTCAGAGGCGGTTTGCGGGCTGTTGCCTGGACGGATCTCTTTCAGGGCACGCTGATGGTTGTCCTGCTCGGCATCTCCCTCTATCTTGTTGCCGGTCATCACGGCGGTTTTGTCGCTTCGAATGCGAAGGTGATGTCGCTCAATGCCGATCTCTTCTCACGACCAGGTGGGCTGGGAAAGTACACCCTCGCCATCTGGTTCAGCTATATGGCGCTCTGGTTCTTCTGCGATCCCATGTTCCCGCAGCTCTTCCAGCGCTTCTTCACGGCGAGGAGCGAGCGAACCATCTCACGGCTGATGCTCATCTATCCGCTGATTTGCACCGTGGTATTTTTCATGCCCGTTGCCGTCGGAGTTCTGGGACGCCTTTCCTTTCCCGAGCTTGTCGGCAAGGACGCCGATCGCATACTGCCGATGGTGGTCACCCTCGTCTCCGGCGATGTTATGGCGGCGCTCGTTATGGCCTGCGGACTGGCTGCCCTCATGTCGACCATGGACTCGCAGCTCCTGACACTCAGCTCCATCTTCACGAGAGATATTATACCCCTCTTTTCCCGAAAGCAGTTGAAAGGGAATCTGGTGGGGAGGGCTTTCGTCATCATACTCAGCCTGACCGGTCTCGCGCTCGCCTATAAGCCGCCGGCGACCATACTGCAGATTGCAACGCAGACCTTCACCGGTCTGGCCGTGCTCTTTCCGACGGTTATCTTTTCTCTCTACGCCCGTCGCGTATGGGCGCTTCCCGCAATTCTCTCCATTTGCTGCGGTGAGCTGATGGTCGTCCTCTACTACTTCGGGCTTCTCCCCGCAGGAGGCTTCCTGCCGGTCATTCCGATTATGATAGTGGCCTTTGCTGTTTACATTCTCATGCACGGAGTGCTCCTGTGGCGCGAGGGGGAATTGACACTCGCAATTCCGCGGTGGCTGAGGAATCCCTATACGTATCTGTTCCTCGGGATCTTTCTCCTCTCCCTCGACTTCTGGGCCTGGGGAACGACCCGTCCGCAGTGGGCGGGCATCCCACTCTGGCTCGGATATTTCGTGCTCCTCTCGGCTGCGCAGACCATCTTTATGGCATTCATGGTACGGCGAGAGGCTCCCGGTGACGAATAAGCACGATTGAAACAGTTTGATACATGCGGTGCATACGATGAGCATTTTCTTTGCCGGTGTTGAAGAAAGAATCGTCGCTGTGTTCTCTGCTTTATCATATCAGGAGGTACCTGACAAAGATGAAGGTTTTGTAATTTAATATTTAATGATCAGCACCTCGCATATTCGCTGATTAATTTCTTTACATATTAATCAAGAGCATGCTATTATGCTTCACTGTTGATCCGGATGTATCGATTCTCAAACAGGTTACAATATTCATTCAATACGATAAGGAGCACTCATCCGCTGCAGTCGGGTAAGTGCTCGAATTCATGTATATAATAATTTTCAGTTTATGCAATCGCTCGGCCCGTTGATAACGAGCGGCTTATAAAGTGGGGAGCTATTATGGAAAAAAAGGGTATAACCAGAAAGAGATTTCTGGAGAAAACAGCGAAGACAGCGGCGGTTGTCGCCGCCTCGAGTGCGGTACCCGGGCTTATTACCGGTTGTAAGAAGTCCGAAGCAGAATTTGATGTCATCATCAGGGGAGGCACGGTCTACGACGGCTCACTTTCAGAGCCGCAGGTCGTTGATATCGGCATCAAGGGTGACAAAATTACAGCCATCGGTAAGATTGAGAAAGAGGCGGCGAGGACAATCGATGCGGTGGGGCTTATCGTCACCCCCGGATTCATCGACGTCCATACCCACTGCGATCTCACCTTCGAGCGGCTGGGGATGAAGCGGCTCCTCGCCTATGTGTTCCCGAGCTTCAAGGGGAACTACAACTATCTCTATCAGGGAGTCACCACCGTGGTCACCGGGAACTGCGGCTACGGGTATACTGACCTGAACCGGTGGTTCGACATACATGAATCGGTCGGTTTCGGCAGCAATGTGTATCATCATATCCCGCACAGTGCTCTCAGGCTCGAGCTCTTCGGCGAAAAGCAGCCGGAGAAGCTCAGCACGGAGCAGCTTGAAGCCTTCAAGAGAAGGGTCGCCGAGGAGATGGAGAAGGGTGCGATTGGTTTTTCAACACGTCTCGATGCGCCGCCCGGCTCGCTGACGGTAACAGAGGAGCTGATTGAGATTGCAAAGGTGGTACAGAAATACGGCGGCCTCTATGCGACGCATATGCGTGATGAGTCGGGCAAGATTTACGATGATGGCAGCTATGGCGTGCTCAGATCGATAGAAGAGGCCGTTGAGATAGGAAGGGAATCAGGGATCCCGGTTCAGATATCGCATATTAAAATTAATAGTCCCATTAACAACCTCAAGGCATTGAGACTGCTTACGCTCATCGAAGATGCTCGAAAAGAGGGGCTCAACGTGACTGCTGATCAGTACCCCTACAATGCGGGATCAACATTCATAACTGCAGTAGTTCCGAACAGATATGTTGATGACTCCGGGATAAAGAAAGAGTACAGAAATGCAGAGGGGAAGAAGGAGGTTATCAGGGCAATACATGAAGAGACCTTCTCTCATATGGGCCCGGAGAAGACCCTTGTTGTCTGGAATCCAGCGAATGAGGATCTCGAAGGGAAGAATCTCAAAGAGATAGCTGAGATGCGGGGGAAGGACCCTGCTGAATGCCTCTTTGAGCTCTCCTGTGAAGAGAAGCTCCCCGCAGGCGTCTTCTTCAGCCAGGATATGAGCATTGTGCGGGATCTCATGCCGCACGACTATGTCTTCACCATATCCGACGGCTGGACCATTCCCAAGGATATGATGAAGCCGCACCCGCGGCTCTACGGAACCTTCCCGAAGAAACTGAGACAGTTCGTTCTCGAGGAGAAGCTCATGTCGCTCAAGGCGGCGATACGCTCCATGACGTCGCTCCCCGCCGAGAAGTTCAAGATGAAGGGGCGGGGCAGGATTGTCGAGGGGAATTTCGCCGACATCACGGTCTTTGACCCCAAGACTATTGCCGATAAGGCCACCTACACGGATCCCCATCGGTACGCCGAAGGGATAGAGTATGTTCTGGTGAACGGAGTAATCGGGATCGATGGCGGAAAGGCGACCGGCGACAGAGGCGGACGGCCGATTCGGCGGACATAATTCTCTTTCCTTCTTACTTGAGGACAGCATTTCTGTTCCCGGGGAGAACATCAGGCGCTTACAGTCGCGGGAGCTCTTCCCGTGGCTCAATCCGAATCGCCAGCCGGTTGACGAAGTGTTTCAGGAACTTTCACTCCGGATGCACGATAGCGAAGAAACCAAAGAGCGGCTCGCACCTTTTGCCCTCTTATCGTGTCTCTCTTCGAGGATCTCCATGAGAAACCGACCGATGAACATGATCGTAGGGGTATTCTCGATGATTCGCCGGTGAGGCTCAACACCTTGATGGGGCCGATGCCTTCTCTGATGCGTATGCCGTGATTACGTATTCTCCGCTGATTCTTCATTCTGCCTGATCTTAACCTGAAACCCGCTCACCTTCGAATCATCCTGGCATTGTATCACAATACACTGTCGATGCTGAATTCGCAACTGTGATAGCACTGTCAGCCTGCTATGTGTTGCACGTCAGTTTTGAATTCGGGTATTTTATTGTGTTGGGGGGGCACATTTTACTTGACTTCTCAATCACATTATCATAAATGACAAAAAGTGGAAAGGGCAGTTTCGATTCACTTTCACAGTTGAAAATAATCGAAGCGTTCCGTGTGCCTGCCGAAATGAGCATTCCGCTACGTCTCTGTGTCGAATTATTGTAAATTTCTCTTGAAATTTATCTCTGTTCGATGCAGATTTGTTAAAGAAGCGAGCGTGGCGGAATTGGTAGACGCGCCAGATTTAGGATCTGGTGCCGAAAGGCGTGGGGGTTCAAGTCCCTTCGCTCGCAGATAAGCGGGAATAACTCAGCGGTAGAGTGCAACCTTGCCAAGGTTGAAGTCGCGGGTTCAAATCCCGTTTCCCGCTCATAACTATCATTTATTCTGAAAAAGGCACGGAGTACCGTGCTTTTGTTGTTCAATATGATGACCTGGAGAGATACCGTGCAGGTTACTGAAAACAAATTGGAAAATGCAACCGTCGAGCTCAAGATTGAGGTTCCCGTGAACACCGTTGAGCTTGAGTATAAGTCTGTTTTTAATGAGATTCAGAAGAATGCCCGAATTGCCGGTTTTCGTAAGGGGAAAGTTCCTCTCCAGATAATTGAGCAGAAGTTCATTGAGAAAGCCGACTATGAAGTCACCGAGAATCTGTTGCGCTCGGTGTACGTTGATGTGATCACCGAAAAGAAATTAACACCCATAAATAATCCCGACTTCGATTTTGATAAAATCCAGCGGGGGAAGCCTTTTTCCTTTACCGTACGCTTTGAGATAGCGCCGACGGTCGATCTCGGCGAGTATAAGGATTTGCCGGTGGAGCAGAAGCGGTGCGAAATTAAGGATAAGGATATCGACAGGGAGATCGAATCACTCAGAGAACAGCATGCCGATATCTCCAAAAAGGAGGGAGATACCGTTGTTGACAATGGCGATCTCGTAAAGATTAAAATCAAGCGAATTGACAATATGGATCCCAGCGAAATTGAGAAAACGGCTTATAAGGATTATACGATAATTGCCGGCAAGAGCAATGAGGATTATACTTTTGATAAATACATTATTGGCATGAAGGAGGGCGAGGAGAAGGAGGTTGAGATAAGATATCCCCGCAAGTATGAGGTGAGCGATCTTGCCGGGCAGAAGGCCTCCTATCTGATCAGGATTGAGGAAATCAGCACGATGACTCTCCCGGAACTCGATGATGAGTTTGCAAAGGATCTGGGAGAGCATTCGTCTTTGGGAGAGCTCAGGGAGAGCATCAGGAAGAACCTTCAGGATTATGTCGATAACCGGATAAACCATGAGGCAAAGACGGAGTTATTGAAAAAGGTAGTGGAGAAGAGCTCCTTCGATATTCCCGAGACGATGGTCAGAAACGAAATGGAGTCATCTTTTCAGCGCTTTCAGCAAAGGATCGGTTTTGCTGCTCGGGACATTAACGAGTTTACGTCTGCGCTGGGTGTTAATGCCGATGAATTCCTGGCCACCCTGAGAACAGATGCTCTGGAGAGCATTAAATCGATGCTCGTTCTCAGCGAGATAGCCCGACAGGAGAAGCTCGAAGTGGATCAGCAGAGATACCGTGAGGTTCTCGAGGGATTTGCCAAGGAGAATAACAAAACAGTTGAGGAGGTAGAGAACATCATCGAGGAAAACAACTCGAAGAGCGGTATCGAATCGGAGCTGCTCGTGCAACAGGCATTGAATCTGGTATATGACAGGGCACAGGTGAAGCGGGGGAAAGTGATGAGTTATGAGGAATTTATGAAAAAAGAATAGGAGCGGTGAGTTTATTATGTGAAGGTTTCCTCCCTTTTAATTGAAAAGTCATCGGGCTGCGGTATCTATATAAATATAGTGATCAAATGTTTACCTGAACGGTAAACATTTTTTCTAAAAGGTTGACTGTAACGAATCGAGTTTTGCCGAAACTAATTGTATAAAGGGGAAAGAAAATCAGAAAATTGCTATACAGAATCACTGGATGTACTAGGGTATGATCGCTCCTTCTCTTTCATGTTGATTTATGTATAGGAGATGGAATGAGATGACCGGTACTTCCGTTGTGTTAAAAGGTCTTGATTTTCCCCCATTTTATGTATATATCATAAATAGATAGGAGTAGAGAAGTATGAGCTTGGTACCCATTGTTGTTGAACAGACCAGTCGTGGCGAGAGAGCCTACGACATTTACTCGCGTTTGTTAAAGGATAGAATCGTCTTTTTGGGAGAACCCATCGAGGATCACGTTTCCAGTCTTGTTATTGCCCAGATGCTCTTTCTCGAGGCTGAAGATCCCGATAAGGATATCTTTCTCTATATCAATTCACCGGGGGGAGTTGTTACCGCCGGTCTTGCAATCTACGAT
The DNA here is from genome assembly GCA_964652955.1 of uncultured Leptospirales bacterium. Classification (GTDB taxonomy): domain Bacteria; phylum Spirochaetota; class UBA4802; order UBA4802; family JAKQUI01; genus CAZZCF01. The sequence goes on along the minus strand of CAZZCF010000044.1, from coordinate 9,301 downwards.
ACCATGCAGTACATAAAACCTGATGTCGCCACCATCTGTATCGGTCAGGCGGCTTCTATGGGTTCGCTGCTGCTCTCCGCCGGAGCAAAGGGGAAGCGTTCCGCGCTGCCCAATGCGAGAATCCTCATACACCAGCCCATGGGAGGGTTCCAGGGACAGGCATCGGATATTGAGATTCACGCGAAGGAGATAATAAAAATTAAGAAGCGGCTCAATGAGATCTATGCAAAGCATACCGGCCAGAAAATTGACAAGATAGAGGTTGATGTTGACAGGGATTATTTCATGGACGCGGATGAAGCACAGAAATACGGCATTATCGACAAAGTGATAGAGAAGAAGTAATGGGAGGTTATTATGGCATCTAAAAAAAAGAACGATGAAGAAAAACTGTTTTGCTCATTCTGCGGGAAGAGCCAGGATATGGTCAAGAAACTGGTTGCAGGTCCCGGAGTGTACATATGCGATGAATGTATTGAGCTTTGCAATGAGATAGTATCGGATGATTGGGACACGAGCACCCTTGACAGGAATCTCAAGGATCTGCCGAAGCCGGTTGAAATAAAAAATATTCTGGATCAATTCGTCATCGGCCAGGATCACGCGAAGAAGATACTTTCAGTTGCTGTCTATAACCATTACAAGCGCGTCGCGACAAATTTCAATCTGAAGAAGGATGATGTTGAACTCGAGAAGAGCAATATCGTTCTCATCGGTCCGACCGGTTCAGGGAAAACGCTCCTCGCACAGACACTTGCACGCATATTGAAAGTCCCCTTCGCGATCGCCGATGCGACATCCCTTACCGAGGCAGGATACGTCGGCGAGGACGTGGAGAACATTCTCCTGCGCCTTATTCACAATGCAGAAGGTGATATCAAACGCGCCGAGCTGGGAATTGTATATCTTGATGAGATAGATAAGATCTCGAAGAAGTCCGATAACCCCTCAATTACGCGTGATGTTTCCGGCGAAGGCGTTCAACAGGCGCTCCTCAAGATCGTCGAGGGAACGGTTGCCAATGTACCGCCACAGGGTGGGAGAAAACATCCGCATCAGGAGTTTATTGCTATCAACACCAAAAATATTCTCTTCATCTGCGGCGGGGCCTTTGTCGGCCTGGATAGAATTGTTCAGAAGCGAATCGGGAATAAGACAATGGGTTTCGGTGCTGACATTCAGTCGGTCAAGGAGGTTAAGACATCCACTATACTGAATGAATTGCATCCGGACGATCTCATCAAATATGGCCTCATCCCCGAATTTGTCGGTCGACTCCCCATCATCGCGACCCTTGAGGAGCTGGACAAGGATGCTCTCAAGAGAATTTTAACTGAGCCGAACAATGCGCTGGTCAAACAGTATAAGAAGATATTTTCCTTCGACGATGTTGAGCTTGAATTCTCGGATGCATCGGTGGAGGAGATTGCGAACATTGCTATCAAACGAGAATCCGGAGCGCGGGGTTTGCGAGCAGTTCTGGAGAAGATTATGCTTGATCTGATGTACGAGATACCGTCCGAGAAGGGAATCGTAAAGGTAAAAATTTCAAAAAATGCCGTTCTGGGAAAGGAGAACCCGGAAATAATTTATGAAGATAAAGAGAAGAGCGCTTAATTAATAGGTGAGAAGTATATTTTCTTTCACTCTTTCTGTGCAGCGATGATACATAATTATGGAGGCGAGTTGCGGGGTGAGAGCTGTTGAGAGGATAGAACGCAATCCGAACAACAACAGAGGCACCCCACGAGATAGCAGGGAATATAAAAGATCATATTTCCAAGAGAAGACGTGAAAGGATAAACAAGTTGTTACGAGGATAGTATGAAGAAGAAAATTGACTTTACCAAGAGATATCCCCTTCTCCCATTGAGAGATGTTGTTGTTTTTCCGCATATGGTTATTCCCCTGTTTGTCGGGAGGGAAAAATCAATCCATGCGCTTGATACTGCAATGAAGAGCGATCGTTTCATCATTCTTGCCACACAAACGGATGCCCAGATTTCTGTTCCCAAGAAAGAAGATATATACGAAGTTGGCACTCTCTCGGAAATTCTGCAGCTCTTGAAATTGCCCGATGGCACGATAAAGGTTCTCGTTGAAGGTATGGAGCGTGCGTATATCTCCGAAATTGATGATACAACGGAAGGCTACTATGAAACGAGCATACGGAATATCGATCGAACCGTAGAAATTGACGCTGAAACAACAGCGCTCAAGAAAACAATTATAGATGCCTTTGAGAAATATATCAAGTTGAACAAGAAGGTTCCTCAGGAAGCACTGACAACCGTTAATAACATAGAAGATCCATCGCACCTCGCCGATGTAATTGCATCTCATGTGAGCATGCGTATCGAATACAAACAGACCCTCCTCGAGATCGGAAACCCAAAGGAGCGACTGGAAAAGCTCATTGAGCTCATCAACGGCGAGATTGAGGTGATGTACGTCGAGAAGAAAATCCAGGGCAAAGTGCGGAAGCAGATGGAGAAGACCCAGAAGGATTACTATCTGAACGAGCAGATGAAGGTAATCAAGAAGGAGCTGGGCCATGGTGATGATGATATCGATGAGATAGAAGAGTTGAAGAAATCGATTGAAGAAGCAAAGATGAGCAAGGAGGCAAAAAGCAAAGCGCTGAAGGAGCTCAGACGATTGGAAAAGATGCCTCCAATGTCAGCCGAATCGGCAGTGGTGAGAAATTATATTGAATGGCTCCGCGATATTCCCTGGAATACGAGAACACGGGATAAGAAGGACATTGATCACGCGAAGCTGATCCTTGATGAAGATCACTATGCACTGGACGATGTAAAGGAACGTATTATTGAGTTTATCGCAGTAAGGCAGCTGTCAAAAAAGCTGCGCGGTCCCATTCTCTGTTTTGTCGGTCCGCCGGGTGTCGGGAAAACCTCTCTGGGACGATCTGTTGCCCGTGCACTAGGAAAACGGTTTGTGCGAATGTCGCTCGGTGGCGTGCGTGACGAGGCTGAAATCAGAGGTCACCGAAGAACCTATGTTGGCGCGCTCCCGGGAAGAATCATCCAGATGATCAAAAAAGCCGGTAGCGTGAATCCGGTCTTCCTGCTCGACGAGGTCGACAAGATGTCAATGGACTTCCGGGGAGATCCCTCATCGGCGCTTCTGGAGGTGCTCGATCCCGAACAGAATAACTCCTTCGTCGATCACTATCTTGAAGTGACCTATGATCTCTCCGAGGTGCTGTTTATTACCACTGCAAATGTTCAGCATAAAATTCCCCTGCCGCTGCAGGATAGAATGGAAATCATTGAAATCACCAGCTATACCGAGCCTGAGAAATTGAACATCGGTATCCGCTTTCTGGTACCGAAGCAGGTTGAGATCAATGGCCTGAAGATGAGCAATATCGGGTATTCCGAGGATATGATGCTCTATACGATTCGACATTATACGCGTGAATCGGGAGTGCGAAGTCTTGAACGGGTCATCGCCAAAGTGTGCAGAAAAGTGGCCCGAGAGGTGGTCAAGCAGGGTAAGGATTACAAGAGAGTCATTACGGAGGATATACTCCATAAGTATCTGGGACCCATAAAGTTTAAGTATGGGCTTAAAGAAAATAAGAGTGAGGTCGGTCTTGCCAACGGGCTCGCCTGGACTGAGATCGGCGGCGACATACTGCAGATTGAGGCTTCAATGATAAAGGGGAAGGGTAATCTCATATTGACGGGACAGCTGGGAGAGGTTATGCAGGAGTCGGCACAGGCTGCATTTACCTATATCAGAGCAAATCAGCAGTTCTTTAACGTCAGGGAAGACCTTATCAAGAGCTTTGATGTGCATCTGCACGTTCCCGAGGGAGCAATCCCCAAAGATGGTCCATCAGCTGGCATTACCATGGCAGTGGTCATTGCCTCGCTCTTATCGAATATACCGGTTCGATGTGATATGGCCATGACGGGAGAAATAACGCTTCGCGGGAAGGTGTTGCAGATCGGCGGCCTGAAAGAGAAAATACTGGCCGCCGACAGGGGAGATATCAAGCACGTTATCATCCCGGAAGAAAACGAGAAGGATCTGGAGAAGATACCCGAGTATGTAAAAAACAGAATGGTCTTCCACTCCGTAAGCAAGATGGAGGAGGTTCTCTTCCTCGCGCTGGAAAGCCCTGACAGGTTCTTCAAGGATCAGGCAAAGACGAAAATGCTCTATGATCAGTGGAAGGAGACGCTGTATGAGCGGGAAGAGAGTATCGAGAGCACTCCCGAAATTGATTCCGAGAAGCATATACGGATGTAAGCACGTATAATCATCCTCACCATCCGACTCGATTCGCTTATTCCTTGACGAAATGGAGAATCATTCTATTTGATGTTTCGCGATACGGCTCCCGGAGGGAGTTGGCATAGACATTTCTGATGGAAAAGCCGCTCTCACGGATGAACCCTTCTATTTCCTCTCGTTGAAATGCCCGCATGATATGTTTGTCGAGCACTTTTTCCTGGAAACCATCGGTACTGACCGTATAGCGGTAATTCACCTTAACGATTGTCTTCTTTCCGTCTATAAGGGAAAATCCTCGTTCCCGGTCGATAACGACACCCTGGAATTTCGTTGTTGAGATATGTCCGAGAGGCTTCTCCTGTATCTTGCCTATGGGAATTGCATTCCATACTTCGAACAATCCGATACCCCCCGGTTTCATCGCTTTCCAGCTGTTCCAGAGGACCCTGACAATAGTCTCATCCTCGATAATATAATTAAATGTTCCAAAGAGTGATATTATTATATCAAAATCCTCAAAGTAGTCGAACGTGGCGATATCGCCTTCAAGAAAAATCCCCGAATGGGGAAATCTCATCTGCGCAATTCTGAGCATATCACGGCTCTTGTCAATACCGGTACACCTGAAGCCGAGCTGTTGCAATTGATTCATGTGTTCACCGGTCCCGCAACCGAGATCGAGGAGAGTCGGATTCCTCTTCCCTCCGAGAAGTTCCTTTATCAGGAGAATATCATCCGCAATGTCACGATGCTTATTCTCGATGGCGTAATAGTATTCGGCGAGTTGATGGTAGAATTTCATCCTCTTAGATGGAAAGCCAGGGGAATTGTTCCTGAATTATCTCCGTTATCCTGCTCTCAATGTTGTGGGTCAGTTCCATTTGCATTAATTCATCAACAAGCTCCTCACAGGCAGTGGTGGTAACCGATCGTATGATTCTCTTGACCTGATACATATATGCTGAGCTCATTGAGAAATGCCTGAAGCCGAGCCCGATGAGGAGCATGGTGTATTTCGGTTCACCGGCCATTTCACCACAAATGGAAATTGGCGTGGAGCACTCCTCAGCTATGGCAACAATCTGCTTCAGGAATCGCAGCACCGAGAGATTCACCGGATTGTACAGATAAGCGATTCGCTCACTGATGCGGTCCACGGCGAGAACATACTGAACGAGATCGTTGGTGCCCACGGAGAAGAAATCGGAATGTCGCGCGAGAATATCGGCATTGATAACTGCTGAGGGGACCTCTATCATAATTCCGATTGGAATCTTTTCATCGAAGGGTATCCCTTCTTTCCGGAGATCCTCCATCGTCTGGTGGATAATATCCTTCGATCTGATAATCTCTTCAACGGTTGACACAAAGGGAAACATGATCTGCACGGTACCGAAACGGCTTGCCCGCAGTATCGCACGTATCTGCGTTCTGAAGAGGGGTTCGTTTTCAAGGCTGAATCGTATTGCACGTGAGCCGAGGAAAGGATTTCGCTCCTTGTAATCGTTGGTATACGAATATATCTTATCGCCACCGACGTCGAGTGTCCGTATAGTCACCGGCAGCGGATCGAAAAATTCCACTACCTTTCGATACTCATTGAATTGTGTTTCTTCATCGGGGAGCGATTGGCCAAGGAACAGGAACTCGGTTCTGAAGAGCCCGATCCCCTGCGCCCCGTGGTCCTTAATCACTTTCATCTCGTCAGGTATTTCGATATTGCCGTAAATGAAGATGTCCGTGTCATCCAGGGTGGTTGACGGGAGATGAGTCAACTTCTCGAGTTCGAGATCGAGGAGCCTGAGCTCCTCCTGGTACTGGGTGTACTCTTCAATCTGATCCTGGGAGGGGTTTACAATAATCTCGCCGTGAGTAGCATCAACGATAACCAGATCGCCATCTTTTACCAGCGTTGTTCCGATGAAGGTTCCCACAATTGCCGGGATCTCAAGTGCACGGGCCATAATGGCCGTATGAGAGGTTCTTCCACCCTTATCCGTTACGAAGGCGAGAACGAAATTCTTATTCATCATTGCCGTATCGGAAGGGGTGAGGTCCTTTGCAAAGACAATGACCTCCTTTTCGAGATCAGCCAGTGAGGCGGTATCAGTTTTCTGCAGATTGCCGATCAGCCGCTTCTGAATGTCAGATATGTCAATAATTCGCTCACGGAGATAATCATCTTCAATCGATTTCAGGCTGTTGATTAATTCCAGACCGATATCATTCAATACCCATTCAACATTTCTCTTCTCATTTTTGATTGTTTCCCGTGTTTTCTCCTCGATCTGCGGATCCTCAAGAACCATGAGGTGGCTTGAGAAGATATCTGCCATGTCGTTCGAGAGGCTTGATGCTATCTGTTCCTGAATAGATTTTATTTCATGTTTTGTCTTTTTCAGTGCTTCCTCGAATCGTTTGATCTCCTTATCGACTTCGTTGCTCTTGATGGTATACTTCGGGATATAGATTCGGGCGCCTTTGAATATATACGCTTTCCCGATTCTGATTCCCGGTGAGGCCACCATGCCTTTGATTTTTCTTGACATAATTCCTTTTTTATACAAGGTGCTTTCGTACTCTTTACTGGATCAATCCTGAAAAGCAATATCCTTCTTGTTTACTTGTTATTTTTAAACCGGATTAAAATTTATTTCCGCTAATCGTGTTTGTAGAGATATTCTGCAATGATTTTTCAATCATTGTATCGGTGTATGTTGAGCGCACACTCAGTGAGGTGAATGGTCCTCCTGCAATGAGAATATACACATGATGTGCCTGGCTTCAGTGAAATAGCACTATCATCTCATGTATATGTAAAGTCAATAATATTTTTATGGAGGGTGAATTATAATATAATACTCACCTCCGGAATGCGCCATTTGAAGACAAATAATACTTGATACGAGAGAAAATTATTTATACACTGTAATCAAGATTGAGTCCGCGGTCAAAGATAAAGCGCATCACTGTTTATGCTCAGAATGAATCGGTGCCACGATACCAGACACAGTGTCTGTTTATAGTGGTTCCATGAAAGATTGTACACTATGTTCCGCATGAGAATTTTATCAACGCTGATAATAGCCCTCACCTTCTTTTCAGCTATTCTTTGTACCGTAAGAGGAGATAGCGATTTGGAAAAATTGAGAGAATTAATGGTAAAAAGGCAGATCGAATCACGAGGGGTGAATGATGAACGGGTACTCAAGGCAATGAGAGAAGTTGAGAGGCATAAATTTATTCCCAATCAGCATATTACAGCTGCCTATGAGGATCACCCCTTACCGATCGGTTACGGTCAAACGATATCACAGCCCTATATTGTCGCCCTGATGACCGAACTCTGTCGGCTCAATGGAATGGAAAAGGTCCTTGAAATCGGTACCGGTTCTGGCTATCAGGCAGCGGTGCTCTCTCTCCTCGCCAAGGAGGTCTACACAATCGAAATAGTCGAACCACTGGGGAAGCTGGCAAAAAAGAGAATGAAGGAGATGGGCTATCATAACGTTCACGTTCGAATCGGTGATGGCTATAAAGGATGGCCCGAGCACGCGCCCTTTGATGTTATCATAATCACCGCAGCACCGTCGGAGATCCCACAGACGCTCTTCGAACAGTTAAAGGAGGGTGGCATCATGGTTGCACCGGTGGGTGATTTCCATCAGGAGTTGATAACGATAGAGAAGGTGAACGGACAGATGGTAAAGCGCGTGATTACCTATGTCAGGTTTGTTCCTATGATTCACGGAGAGGGGAAGTGACCTCTCCCCAACAGATATCCCCCCGGTGCTCACCGTTCTTCCGTTGATCTGTACCTCAAACCGAAAACAGCGGGCACCATCCGGTATATACGTGTCTCAGTTCGATAATGATCGATATATCGATAAGCCCCTACGGATAAAAAGCTGGCACCATCAGTCCTGCTGTTTCGTCAATGCGGAGCATAATATTTGCATTCTGAACCGCGTTACCCGATTGTCCCTTCAACAGATTATCTATAACGGTAATGGTAATGAATGTGCCTGTTCTTTCGTCGACCATCGGTTTTATCCTGCACTGATTGGTGCCCCGTACGTCAGTTGTGTTGGGTGATTGCTCCGTTACCGTGAGAAAGGGCTTTTCTCGATAGTATTCAGAGTAGAGCTCGAACACCTTTTCGCTGTTTATTCCCTCACGGATATCGGCGTATGCGGTAACGAGAATTCCCCGGTTCAGAGGAACAATCTGGGGTACGAACACTATTTTGATCTGCGGAGATCTCATCCGGCCAAAGAGGGTCTCGACCTCGACGATATGCTGATGCCGTGCTTCCCGGTATGAGTTCACGTTTTCATACCGCTGCGAATAGAAGTTCGCTTCTCCCGGATTCTTCCCCGCACCCGAAACTCCCGTTTTGCCATCACAGATTATGGTATCCGATTCGATAATTCCCTCCTCAACGGCTGGAAGCAGGCCCAGTATAATCGCTATTGAAAAGCAACCGGGATTCCCGACCACCGATGCGTTTCGTATCTGTTGCGCGTTGATCTCCGGGAGACCGTATACGGCATGGCGCAGCATATCGGAAGCATGATGGGTGTCATCCATCCCCTTATTCTGGGCATAGACGCGATAGTGCTCAATGGAGTTAAATCTGAAATCGCCGCTAAAATCGATAACCGGAATGTTGTTGTTGAAAAAGTCGTTTATAATTGTCATGCCGGCACGATCGGGCGTTGAGAAGAAAGCGATATCGATATTGTCAAGATCTATCTCCTCCGGTTTCCGCACCTCAATATCACAAAATCCCTCCAGGTGAGTGAATATCCTGCTGATGGGTTTCCCGGTGTCTCTCCGTGCTGCAAGCTGTGCTATTCGTATCTCAGGATGTCGCAGCAAAATTTCTATCAGACCGAGACCGCCAAATCCGGTTGCCCCTATGATAATCGCATTTTTCATGGTTTTTCCCTGCCGGTGAGATGATATCTCTCGAACAGAAAACTCCTATATCAAGAAGGGAGCAGTGTCAATGAAATTTAGAGAAATGGGTATA
>CAZZCF010000043.1:0-28013 GCA_964652955.1 uncultured Leptospirales bacterium | reverse complement strand
ATATCATGTAGTTTGCTGTCCGCCAGACAGCTTTCACACTCCTCAAGATTTTCAAGCGAGCCCCTTCGTATTTCCATGTATTCTCCTGTATGCAATTGTAATGATGGGTGCAGAATTTTTACTCTCCTAAAAGCGATGGATATACCCTATCTGAAGAATTATCCAGTAGGGTAGTGAACTGAAGTCCCCGCGATTGACATGGAGGCTCTTACTTCCTCCCCCTTCGTGAACTGTATCGGCGTGAGCGTCCCTTTTACGCACCAGGGGCGTTTCGCAACGAGCATGCCTCTATCTTTTTATCATTCATCCTATGAAAGGGGCAATACTTATTCTCGTCATGATACGGTATTGGAAATTGCAGAAGTAACAAAAGCGGAAAGAGGTGAAATATGTTTGACATTACACACGTTGTGATCGTGATTATAGTCTTTATGCACTATCTGCATGAAAGGGTGTACAGAAAATCTGTTGAAGATCAATAATCCTGTTAGGAAGGCAGGCAACATGAACAGATATCGCAAATGCATACTATCAGCATGTCTTATCAGTCTGACTCTATTTTTTGCGTGCATGAGTATGGGGCTGGTGCTGCGACCGCGGCCGAAGCAGCCGTCGGATTGCTCAGCATCGCCGCGCTTGAAATCGCTGAATATTAAAAACATTGCCGTTCTCCCTTTTGTGCCGAGCAAAAAGACCGAAACAGGGGAATACACACCACCCTTTGCACAGAGGAAGCACAAGCCGATTCCCAAGTACTATCATCTTGAGCATGATGATAGTGTCGTTCCGGACGAGCTCGAAAAGCAGCTGCTGAAAACCTACACATATAAGATTGCGGATCGGCGCAATCTGAAGAAGATACTCGGTGAAATAGAGTTGCAGCAAACCGGTCTCGTCGATGACCGGACCCTTGCGACAATCGGAAAACTCACCGGTGCCGATGCGGTCATCACCGGTACGGTGAACATGGCGCTTGCCGCCCTGCAATGGCAGTCCTACGGGGATATCGTTTATGCCGCTTATATCGGGTACGTGAGTTTTCAGCTCCGCATGACACACGTGGAAACGGGAGAGGTCCTCTGGGTATGCAGCATCGCACGAAACAGCCTCAATTATATTGATGAGCCGATAACTATCAGCAGCCAAGCGGATGTGGCGAAGCTGGATACAATCGGCGGTGTAGCGCACAATGACCTCATTCTCTTCGTTCTCAACAGGGCGCTGGCAGAGGCTGTCAGGGAGATACAGTAGCGAACAGGGTTTACAGTATCTCGCTTTTGGGAGCACAATAATTACTTGTGGCTTCGTTCATTGTATGGTATATTTCTCCTATACGTATGTATTTTTAAAAAGTGCTGTTCATGCCGGTATTTTTCATTGTGCTGAATTCATGTCACAGGAGAAAGGGGTATAGACTATGCAAGCGATTTCATTAACAGGCGATATCTACTGGATTGGAGCGAATGTTCACACGGAGGATCTCTTCGAGGGAATATGGCCCATTCCCAATGGCGTGTCACTGAATTCATATATCGTTAAGGGTGATAAAGTTGCCGTTATAGATCTCGTTCGTGAATGGGGTGGCGCTTCAATGACCTTCTTAGATGCCCTTCGATCGATATCAATCTCTCCCGCGGATATTGATTATATTGTGCTCAATCATCTTGAGCCGGATCACACCGGATTCCTGAGCACCCTGCGCTCCCTGAGTCCACAGGCTCAAATAATCACCACGAAAAAGGGTGCAGAGCTCGTGGATGGTTTTTATGGTATAACAGATAACGTCATGGTTGTGAAAACCGGTGATTCGGTTGATCTCGGGAAAGGCAAAAAACTGGTGTTCACCGAGATCCCGAACGTTCACTGGCCGGAGACAATGGCAACCTATGAACCCGAGTCGGGTATACTGTTTTCCTGTGATGCTTTTGGCGCCTTTGGTGTCCATAAGGGAAGTATTTTCGATGATGAAACGCCGGCGGCGCACAAGCCGTACTGGGAAAGTGAAATGCTCAGGTATTATGCAAATATTGTTGCGACCTTCTCAACGCAGGTCATCAAGGCAATTGATTCACTGTCTTCCGTTGATGTAAAGATGGTTGCCCCATCTCATGGTTTGGTGTGGCGGGGAAAGCCCGAAGTCGTTATTAAAAAATATCTTCGCTATGCCAATTATAATAAGAATTTTGCAGAACCCGAGATATGCGTCGTCTGGGGGAGCATGTATGGGAATACCGAAACCATGTTGCACTCAATTTTAAAGGGTATCGCATCGGAGGGTGTTCCCGTTCATGTTCACCGCGTTCCCAATGAGGATGTCTCCTTTGTTCTTGCCGATGCCTATAAATCCGCCGGACTGGTCATCGGAACGCCGACATATGAATATAGCATGTTTCCCCCCATGAAGTATTGTATGGAGCTTCTGCAGAAGAAACATGTCTGGTATAAAAAGGTTCTCTTTTTCGGTTCCTATGGCTGGAGCGGCGGGGCACAGAAAGATTTTGATCAGTTGGCAGAAAATATGCACTGGGACATACTTGAGCCGCTTGTTTTCAGGGGGCATCCCACAGAAGAGGATCGGGAAAGGGGTGAAAAATTAGGGGGCGAGCTCGCTTTGCAGTTAAAAACAATTTCATCGAAAATTAAAGACGAGGATTATTGATTTATCACCCTCGCGAATATATTTGGCAGGAGCGATTGACACGGCTGGAGAGCGGGATTGCCTCATAAAGGGGCATGTCTCGTTCTGTAATGCGTTCACTGAGCGCATTGCGTCCTGCCACTGGCAAGCGCGGTTTTTTATCCGGTTGAATTTTGAAGAGGCTTAAATCGTATGAGTCGCTTTTTGCGGAAACTTCACATTCAGTTTTTTCATTATCATATCGATAAGCTCTTCCAGCGTTTCTTCTTCACTGAACTGGGGCAGGATATTCCATCCCCGCATGGGGATTATTGCACCGATGAATATGATGATATTGGCCAGAAGCGCTGATTTCTGGCATTCGAACACACCTTTCTCAATTCCCCTTTTTATTATCGATTCGAGTTCGGATACGAATTCCGCTTCTTTTCTGAGCACCTCGTAGAGATATTTCTTCTCCAGCGATTTTGTCTCCGTATATACGAAGAGCATCTCTTCCCTCATCTGACAGGTCAGCAGAAAGAGCTCCCTGAGAACGCTGACGAGCTGCTCGGCCGGATCATCGAATCTGCGAAGGCTTTCATTCAAGCGTTGATATATTTTATCGAGAATATCCTTATGAAGGAGGAAGAGTATATCATCTTTCTTTTCTATGTAATCGTAGAGGCTCCCGATGCTCATTCGTGCGGCGCTGGCTATTTCCCTTATCGAAGCCGCATGAAATCCCTTGGTCTTGAAAACTTTCATGGCCCCGCGGCAGATCTGCTCCTGCTTTTTGCGGATTCTCTCGGGATTCTTGATTTTTGTTTTTACCGTATCCATCTGTGGAATATAAAATCCTAACGATCGCTCGTTTTATACTATTTCATATAATATGTCAATGACATTATTTAAAATTGTTCTATTTGAGTATTTAAGATAATTATCGATTATTATTAAACTCCGCAACGGGAAGCCACGCGGAAAAATTCCATTAAAAAATCCTGTTTTTAAAAATAGCTTAGATTTGTTTCAAAATCAATTTTTTTTTTGAAAAAACTCTTGACATTAGGGACTTGAAAACAATAATCCCAAGCGATCGTTCGTTTTTTTATACTCTCATACCAGTTACTAATTTCATTCTTTTCAAACTGTTTTAATCGTGTTTTACCACACTCCTTTTATTATGAGATTTACTGTACATTTCTGAAAAAAGGATGATGTGAATAATTCGGTTCAGGAGGGTTATATGCCAAAGAGAGTAGGAATCGTCGAAGTAGCCCAGCTTCCCTGCACTGAATCCAGTGAGAATTATCTCGATCAGGTGTATCGGGTGTGCAGGGAGGTGCTGGATAAGGCTGGCATTTCCAGGGATGATGTCGGTACTGTCGTCAGCGCCACATCGGACCTCTTTCACGGCGGTGTATCCTGCGCAAATGCTTACTACTGGGACTCAGGGGGGGCTTTTCTGAAAAACGGTTCACGCAATGACGGTGAGTCGCTCATGGCCTTTTACTACGGTGTCATGCGCATACTATCGGGACATTATGATACGGCGCTTATTGTGGGATTATGCAAGGGATCTGAGAATCCCGAAAACGACATGCTCACCCATTTTTTCACTGATCCCTTTTATCAGCGGCAGATCGGTCTGAACGAAACCGTTGCCGCCTCACTGCAGATGAGATCCTATTGTGAGCGGTACGGTGTTTCCGAAGAACAGTGTGCCCGGGTCGTGGTGAAGAATCTGGGAAACGCTCTGAGGAATCCCTATGCCCATATCAGGAAGAAGGTGACCGTTGACGAGGTAATGAGTTCAGCGGTGGTTATGGATCCGCTGAAAGAGATGGAGTGCGCACCCAAATCCGAAGGATTTGTCGCAATGCTGCTTGCTTCAGAAGAGAAAGCGAAGAAGCTTACCGATAAACCGGTCTGGTTCTCGGGATGGGGCTCTTCAATTGATACCTTTTATCTCGGCGATCGTGATCTCCTGAAAGGGCAGCTCGGAACGGCCGCCAAAATGGCCTATGACATGGCGGGGATTAAGAATCCGCGCAAGAATATCGATGTTGCCGAGATAACCGAACCCTATGCATTTCAGGAGCTCCTCTGGTACGAGGAACTCGGTTTCTGCGATGAGGGAAAGGGTGGAGAGCTCATTGAGAGCGGTGCGACCGAGATGAGCGGCGATATTCCGGTGAATCCTTCGGGAGGCGTTCTGGCGAGCAATCCCTATATCAGCCGGGGATTGTTCCGACTTGCCGAGGTTGCACTGCAGATTAAAGGCACGGCTGGTGAACGACAGCTCGACCGCACGGTGAAGACCGGTCTGGCACATGGTACACACGGATTTGCCGGTCAGGCCCATGCGGTTGTTATCGTAGAGGGATAGGAGGGAGCTATGGGAAAATCGGTAGCCATTGTTGGTATCGGACAGACAAAACACAAGAATCGATCTGATGTAACCTATCCGGATCTCGTCCGGGAAGCGGTTCAGGCGGCTTTTGAGGATGCCGGTATAGAGCCTGATGAAATCGACGGCGTTGTCTTCGGAAGCATGCCGTCAATGATGTCCGGAGTGGCCCTGCTCCATTTCTATTTTGCCGATGCGCTGCGCAATGTGGGGAAGCAGCTCATGCGAACCGAAACCTGCGGAACCACGGGGATATCGCTTGCCCTGACCGGTTATTACTGGGTTGCCTCAGGACTGGCCGATATGGTTCTCGTTGTCGGCTCTGAAAAGATGCGCGAGGGTGATAGCCAGGCGACCATGTCCAGTGTCGCGGAACCCTTTTACCAGAAACCCTTCGCATCGGGGGCGCCGGGCGTCTTCTCAATGGTATCTCAGATGTGGGTATACAAGCACAATTTCGATGAGTCGCGGGTGAGGGATGCAGCGGCGAAAGTATCGGTTGATCATCACAAGAGCGGCCTGCTCAATCCCTATGCCCACATTCAGCAGGAGCTCACCATGGATGATGTGAAGAACTCGCCGATGATAGTCTATCCCATTCGCCTCTGGGATGTCTGCCCCAATTCCGACGGCGCCTGCGCGGTTCTCTTCGCTTCCGAAGAGCGGGCGAAGAAGATGAGCAGAAAGCCGGCCTGGGTAAAGGGGGTCGGATTCAGGGGTGATGAGTACTGGTTCGGTGACAGTGACAAGGTGCAGTGGCAATCGGCCATCGATGCGGCCAAGGAGGCCTACCGCCAGGCGGGCATTACCAATCCCCGCAAGGAGCTGGATGTTGCCGAGGTCTATAATCCCTTTACCTACCTGGAGATGCTGCACTACGAATGCTTCGGCTTCTGTGATTTCGGCCAGGCACCCGAAATGGTTCTTGACGGTGTTTTTGCCCGCGGCGGCGAGCTCGTCTGCGATCCCTCGGGTGGCGTGCTCTGCACCAATCCTATCGGCGCCACCGCCCTGATCAGGGTTGCCGAAGCTGCGATGCAGGTGACGGGCACTGCCGGTAATCATCAGGTTGACGGCGCGCGTCTGGCCCTCGCTCATGGAATGGGCGGCGTGAGCCAGTTCAATGGTGTTATGATAATCGGTTCGGAACGATAGAGGAGGGGACACATGGAAAAGCACTACAATACAATTGAAAATAATCTCTGGTTACCCTACCGTTTTGCCGTTGGCCCCGTATTTCACCGTTTCTATCAGGGGCTTATGGAGGGGAAGATACTGGGTAACCGATGCCCGCAGTGCGGCAAGGTGCTGGTTCCGGCGAGAACCTTCTGTCCTGAATGTTACGTTGATATGGATGAGTGGGTTGAGCTTGCTCCGGAGGGCGAGGTGGTGACCTGGTCGCTGGCCAGTTCCGCCTTCTACGGAATGCCCGTGGATCCTCCCTTTGTGATAGCTCTTATCCGGCTCGATGGTGCCGATTGCAATCTGCTCCATATTCTCGGTGGATTTGATTGCAGTGATGTTTCTGCGGTACGGAAGAAGATAAATCCTGGAACCCGTGTCCGGGCTGTCTGGCGTTCCGAGAAGCAGGGGCATATGATGGACATTCAGCACTTCACCCCGGTGGAGTGAAAACGCATAATGAATTTTTGAACAATTGCTCAGCAGGAGGAGGATTATGCTGAAACTTAATCAAAAGGGACAACCCGTTATGGAAACCGAGGTCGTCGTTCCCTATCGTCTCGCTCAGGGGCGAACCTGGCATCGATTCTATGAGGGATTCAAGGAGGAAAAGATATACGGAACAAGATGTCCCTCATGTAAACGGGTCCTCGTTCCGGCCCGGTCGTTCTGTCCGAGGTGCTTTGTCGATATGGATGAGTGGATTGAGCTCTCTCAGGAGGGAACGGTGCTCGCCTGGGCGCTTACCAATTTTCAGTTCTTCGGGATGCCCTTCGAGCCACCCTTCATCACCGCGATGATTCAACTCGATGGCTCTGACTGCGGATTCTTCCACCTTGTCGGGGGATTTGATCTCACCGATATGGATCTCGTGAACAAGACGATGAAGAGGAACCTTAAAGTCGAGGCGGTGTGGAAGAAGGAGAAGAAGGGTTGTTTACTTGACATCGACTACTTCAAGCCGATATCATAGGGTCACGATACTACCTGAAGGATAAACTGTTATGTATTTTAATGAGGATCACGAAGCATTGCGGAAACTGGTAAAGAAGTTTGTGGATAATGAGATCAATCCCTTCATCGATGAATGGGAGGAGCAGGGCAAAATTCCGCTGCATGATCTCTTCAAGAAGATGGGCGATCTCGGCCTTCTCGGAATCCGCTACGATCCTGAGCATGGCGGACAGGGGCTCGATTACTGGTTCGATACGGTATTCCTTGAGGAGCTGGGACACTGCCACGGCCTGGGAGTTCCCATGGCTATCGCGGTTCAGACACATATGGCAACACCGGCCATTGCCGAGTTCGGGAACGACCATCTCAAGGAGACCTATCTGAAACCGTCCCTCTCCGGCGATCTGGTTGCAGCCGTCGCCGTTACCGAGCCGGAAGCGGGTTCAGATGTTGCCGCGCTCAGAACGAAGGCGGTGAAGGATGGGGATTCCTATGTCATTAACGGCTCCAAGACTTACATTACCAATGGAACGCAGGCCGACTACATCACCACCCTGGCCAGGACAAGCGACGGGCCGGGGTATCACTGCTTTGGCCTCTTCGTTGTGCCGACCAGTACACCGGGATTTGAGGTGAGCAAGAAACTGGATAAGATGGGCATGCGAAGCAGCGATACCGCCGAACTTTTCTTCGACAGTGTCAGGATTCCGGTGGAAAACCTGATTGGCGAGGAGGGAGAGGGTTTCATCTATCAGATGAAGCAGTTCCAGCATGAGCGGTTTTCAGTGCTTCCCTTTTCATATATCGCTTTACGGGATGTTGTCGATATGACGGTTGAGTACATCAGGGAGCGAATCGTCTTCGGAAAGCCGCTCATTGCGAAACAGGTTTTGCGACACCGGATCGCCGATTGGGTGACCGAGATCGAGTGCCTGAAGCAGCTCACCTATCACATCGTAAGAATGAAGATGGAGGGGCTCGACGTGACCCGTGAGGTTTCCATGGGGAAGCTCTATATGGCCCAGATTGCCAAGGGAATTGTCGACGGTTGCCTGCAGATGCATGGTGGCATGGGATTTATGAATGAGATGCTCATATCTCGAATATATCGTGATGTTCGACTCGCGTCGATTGGTGCGGGCGCCGATGAGGTCATGCGGGAGATAATCTCACGAATAGAACTGGGAAAATAATGGAGGAGATCATGTCCGGTAAAACAGTGCTGGTGGAGAAGAAAGAGAGAATATGCACCCTGACTCTGAATCGTCCCAAAACCCTGAATGCCCTTAATCAGGATATGATCTCCGAACTGGAGAGTGTTCTCTTTCAGCTCATTCGTGATACCGAGATACGGGTTGTGGTTCTGCAGGGTGCTGAAGACAACTTCTGTTCCGGTGCCGATATGTCCCTGTTCATGTCGGATCTCCCGGCACCGGAGTGGATGGATGGCATGAAGACGCTGGGAAGGATTATCGGTATTATCCGAAGCATGCCGCAGCCGATTGTCGTCAAGCTGAAGGGAGCTGCTATCGGTGGCGGCGCAAATCTGGCGCTTGCCGGCGATTTTGTCATCGCCGCGCACAATGCAAAGTTCTGTGAGAATTTTGTAAACATCGGACTGGTCCTTGATGCGGGGGGGACCTACTTTTTGCCCCGGCTGGTCGGTCTGGTAAAAGCTCGTGAGCTCGCCCTCCTGGGTGATCGTATCAGCGGGAAGGATGCTGCTGCAATGGGGCTCATCTATAAGTCTGTCCCCGAGGCGGAGATTGACCGGGAGGTTGATATGCTGGCGCGGATCCTCTCGCAGAAGTCATTGCGGGCAATGGCCTTTATCAAGGAGGGGCTCGAGAGCAGCTTTGACATGAACTTAAAAGAGCTCGTTGACCGGGAGGCAGGGTATCAGTCCGTTCTGCTTCAAGCAGAGGAGCACAAGGCGCCGGTACGTGCATTTCTTGCGGCGAAGGGGCGGAAATAAGAGGGAATGCATCAGATGTGGAAGTGTGAAATTTTGACCGGATTACAGGATGAGATTTGACTGGCCCGTAACCGTGTTACATATGAGAATTGATATACAATCCTGTTAATCCCATCTGTCCCTTTCGTCATTTTAATTATTTATTTTCATACATTCACAGTATTACGCTGGGGAGCTTTCATGAAGATTAAGAAGATCACTGAAGTCGGGATCGTGGTGAACGATCTCCGGCAGGCGATGCATCTCTTTGTTGACCTGCTGGGCGCCGAGGCGGGGGAGATAATCGATATGGAGATTTTCGGCATGCGCTACTGCATGTGCCGGCTTGGCGGTGTTGATTTTGAATTGATGGAACCGCTCGGTGACGGCGTTATCAGGAAATTTCTCGACGCGAAAGGGGAGGGGCTGCATCACGTTGCCTTTGCGGTTGATGATCTGATTGACGGGTCTGCCGCCCTGAAGGAAAAGGGTATCCGATTTGTCGAAGAGAAGCCCTATGAGGTGCCGTTTGAGCATGTTGACTTCACGGGCGAGCATATTTCCGGCATCACGAAGATGACCTTCGGGCATCCGAAATCCTTTCACGGTGTTCTTGTCGAATTCATTGAGTATCCGGAGAAGTTTCAGTTGTCATGAGTGGCGGTACCGGGCCCTTCCCGGTACCCGGTAATGCGAGCATGAAAAAGGCATATCTGTTCATCATATAGCTTCCGGCTGCTTCTGAGCCGAATCGCACGAAGAAGAGTATCGTACATCCCCTATTCCGTAGCATACAGGAGGAGAAGAATGCAGTATTTCGAAGACTTTCAGGTCGCCGATAAGAGTGTTACGAGAGGGAGAACGATTACCGAGGCTGATATTGTCAACTTTGCCTCTTTCAGCGGCGACTGGTATCCGCTCCATGTTGATGTGGAGTATGCGAAGAAGAGCATATTCGGTGAACGAATCGCCCATGGGTATCTCGTTCTCTCTGCTGCTTCTGGATTGGCGCCGCTGTACGACATCGCCATCATTGCTTTTTATGGAATAGACAAGCTCCGTTTTTTCGCTCCCACCAAGATTGGCGATACCATCCGGGTTGAAAGCGAGGTCCTGGAAACAAAGGACAAGGGCGATGCGGGAGGGGTGGTAACCTTTCAGCAGATTATAAAAAATCAGCGGGACGAGAACGTGGTTTCTTCGGTTGTCAAGATATTCGTCGCGAAGAAGAATTAGCGCTTTTCTCTCTTGTGCTCCACACAGAATAATATACAGAGGAGGTTCTCATGAACTACGATGACAAGCCATGGCTCAAGTATTACGATGAATGGGTCAAGCCGATTATATCTTTTCCGGATATCACCCTTATCGATATGATGGAGCGGATATTCAAGGACTATCCGGATCGCCCGGCATATCACTTTCTCGGCGTGACCGGGACCTTCCGTGAGCTGGATCAGCAATCACGGCGGTTCGCACAGTACCTCTGCGAAAAGGGATGCACACCCGGGGATGTTGTGGGACTGTGTGCTCCCAATATTCCGCAATTCCTGATAGCCTTTCTCGGCACGCTCAGGGCGGGATGCGTGGTAACGGGAATCTCACTGCTCCTCACTCCCAAGGAGCTGGCCTATCAGATCAACGATTCCGAAGCAAAAGTGCTGGTGACGCTGGATGCGCTCTTCGAACACAACTTCCTGCAGATTAAGGACGATGTGCCGGAGCTGAAACATATCGTGGTTACCAATATCGCCGATTTTCTCCCCGCACCGAAGCGCTTTCTGGGAAAGCTGCTGAAGAAGATTCCCAGCGGGAAGATAGTCCCGGTTGAGGGCAAGGAGGTTATATCCTTTAAGGATATTCTGCGGGATTATCCGGCAGAGCGTCCCGCTGTCGATATCACCGGCGATCACAGCGCGCTGATCTACTATACCGGCGGCACCACCGGTCCGCCCAAAGGGGCAGAGCTCAGCCACCGGAACATGATTACCAATGTCATCATTATCGGGGAATGGTGCAATTTCGAGATGGGCGCGGAAACATTCTGTTCTGCCTTTCCCTTTTTCCATCTTGCGGGAACAGCGGTCTATCTCTATGCGCTCTATTACGGCGCGACTTACATACTGATTCCCGATCCCCGAAATACCGGGCACATATGCAAGGAGATAGGGAAGTATCACCCGACAGCCCTGGTGAATGTACCATCGCTCTACATGATGCTCCTCGCCGATCCCACCTTTGCGAAGCTGGATCATTCACATTCAAAGCTCTACTTTTCGGCGGCTGCGCCGCTCGCCGAGGAGACCATCAAGGCCCTGGAGGATGTTGTCGGTAAGGGGAAGATGGTCGAGGGCTACGGCATGACCGAAACGGGACCGCTGCAGAGCCTGAATCCCCTTGGAAGGACCAAGCCCGGAACGGTGGGAATTCCTCTGTCCAATGTTCGCCTCAAGCTCGTGGATCTTGAAGGGGGCACGAAGGAGGTTCCCATCGGCGACGAGGGGGAGATAATTGTTCAGACCCCCTCGCTGATGAAGGGCTATCACAACAAGCCGGAGGAGACGGCAAATGCGATACGGGAATTCGAGGGTGAGAAGTGGATGTACACCGGTGATGTTGCCAGGATGGACGAGGAGGGATACCTTACCATCGTTGACAGGAGCAAGGATATGATCATCGTCAGCGGTTTCAAGGTCTTCTCCCGCGAGGTGGAGGACAAGCTCTACGATCATCCGGCGGTTGAGCTCTGCGCCCTCGTGGGAGTTCCCAATCCCGACCGTCCCGGCAGTGAGCTGGTCAAGGCCTTTATACAACTCGCTCCCGAATACCGTGAGAAGGATCAGAAGAAGCTGAAGGAGGATATCATCTCCTTTGCCCGTGAGAATATGGCTCCCTACAAGGTGCCCAAGAGCGTTGAGTTTATCGATCAGATTCCGTTAACCTCGGTCGGCAAGGTAGACAAGAAGGCCCTTCGGTGACAATAGAGGATTACCGGCCCGGGAGCAGACCTTTTCAATGAGCTTTTCATCGGTCATAACCGCTCAGGCTGTATGCCCGTCAGCACCTTTCTGTCCAACGGATCGATAGAACAGGCTTCCCGGGGATTCTTTTTCACAAACCCTTTGAAGATATGGTTGAGTGTCGTTTCACCCCGGTATCCCTCTGCGGAGGAGGTATTGATCATCTCTCTTGAAGCGAGAACCACAGGGCCGCCTCCCGTGATTGTTTTTATGTTTCTTGAAAATTGATAATCCCTAGAATAAAACCTCTTCTTGACGCTACCCGAAAGTGGAAAACGGGAAATATGCGTTTTCACCTGAGACCGGGAGAAGAGGATATATTCTTCTTTACAAAATGAGGTTCTGACCTAAGATGTCCCGCTTAACACTATCTGTTTTCCCTGTGTACAGGATTTGTCGAATGACCTCTTGTAATTACCTGCTGTGGTGATTATCCTTCTCGACATATTGAAGCGTTGCTACATACAGCGGCAGCACAGGCAAAGAGACTGATGCAAAGGGGGCAGCACCGGAATGGAAAGAAAATTCAAGACAAGGATAACTGAGCTCCTCGGCATAGAACATCCCATTCTCTGCGGCGGGATGCAGTGGGTGAGCCGTGCCGATTTCGTTGCTGAAATCTGCAATGCGGGTGGAATCGGTTTTATCACGGCGGAGACCTTTGATTCGGCCGATGATCTCCGAAAAGAGATACGGAAGATGCGGACCCTCACGGATAAACCGTTCGGTGTCAATATCTCAATGATTCCTGAGCTCATGTACAATCGGACTTTTGAATTCTGCGACGTGGTCTGCGAGGAGGGTGTGCGGGTAGTTGAGACGGCGGGGAATACTCCGAAGCCGCTCATGCCGAAGTTGAAAGAAGCGGGTATCACCGTTGTGCACAAGTGTACCTCCGTTCGCCATGCCGAAACTGCACAGCGACTCGGTGTTGACGCGGTGACCCTTATCGGATACGGTTCGGGAGGGCACGTCGGCCTTGATGATGTTGTTTCATTTGTGCTTATTCCCCTTGCCGTTTCTCGCCTCGACATTCCGGTTATTGCCGGCGGGGGGATAGGAGACGGGAAGGGATTTCTCGGTGCCCTGGCAATGGGCGCCGAGGCGATACTCCTGGGAACGGCCTTCTTCGTCACGAAGGAGAGCCCTGTTCACCCGGCGATCAAGGAGCGGCTGTTACAGGCGAGTGAGCTCGATACAACACTGGTCATGCGTTCCATCAGACATCCGGCCCGCTGTCTGAAGAACAGAATTGCCGGGGAGATTCTCGCCATCGAGGAACGGGGCGGGACCCTGGAGGAGGTTGTCATAGCAGCATCAGGAAAGCGCGGAAAGCTCGCCTATGATGTCGGAGACCCTGAGATAGCTGCTATCGGCTGCGGACAGTCGGTCGGTCTCCTCGACAAGATGAAGACGGTCAGAGAGGTTGTTGAAGATATCATTACGGAAGCCGGCGAGCTCCTCGATCGGTTGAATCGGCTCACCGTTTCGTGATCGCTTTTGGAAAGCGCAGCGCGTCAGGGCGCGATTCTGACCGAAGAGAGGCACCGGAGAGAGCTCCCCGTACCGACACCGTCGTTTATTGATGATACGCGTTCCGTGAAGATGTGGCATGCTCTCCGGGGCTTGATGGAAGCGCCCTCAATAGAAAAAGAAGTGATCCCTGTCGTTGATCGGCGTTTCGTCCGTGCGGGGCTTCTGTTCTTTCACCTTCTCCGTTCTGTGTTTTCCCCGGCGCGCATATTCGATCATATCATCTATGAGATGCGTCATTCGAAGAACGTCAACGGGATCTTTAATCTGTTTCTGTTCCGATGCTTCTCCGATTATCTTCGTCTTCACCCGATCGGTATAATTGATGATGATACGCATCTTCTCCTGATCAAGCTCCCTGGCGATGATTATGCGGGGTGTCGTGCCGTACCCCGCCTGAATAATGTATGGGTTGTACGGTCGGGTAATGGGATAGCCGAGATAGAGGTGCAGATATGAGTGCAATCGGCTCCAGACGAGCTCTTTCGTTTGAATATCGAAGAAGATCTTTTTGACTTCGGTGTGCGTGACGCTCTTCTTCCCGAAGGGAAGCTGCGCCGAGGCGCAGCCGACACTGCACAGAAGCAGGATGATATACAGGTTTCTCATAATACTCCCCTATAACAGGGACGTGTTTTACGGAAAACTTCCCGTTGTTTTTTGAAAAAAAACCGTATCATATTGACGGTTGCGTAATTTTTCGATAACAATATATACAGAACATCGAAGTGTACTACTCACTTCACGAACTATTTAATCACAGGAGCGTCGAAAATGACAACTCATAAATTTCAGACAGAGGTCAATCAGCTCTTACATATTATAATACACTCTCTCTACTCGCATAAGGAAATTTTTTTACGGGAGCTAATCTCCAATGCCTCTGACGCGCTCGACAAGCTGAAATATCTAACGCTCATCGATGAGAAGTTTAAAGACTACGATTTCAATCCGAGAATCGATATCAGCTTCGACCGGGAAAAGGCTACCCTCACGGTTTCCGATACGGGAATCGGGATGAACGAGAGAGATCTCGTCGAGAACATCGGAACCATCGCCAGTTCCGGCACCCGGAAGTTTGTGGAACAGCTAACCGGCGATGTGAAGAAGGACTCCAGCCTCATCGGGCAGTTCGGCGTCGGCTTCTACTCCTCCTTCATGGTGGCGGATCGGATAGAAGTGCTGTCGCGAAAGGCGGGCGAGGAAAAAGCGTATAGATGGGTCAGCGACGGGAAAGAGGGTTTTGAGATAGCGGAGGCGGAGCGGGAGAGCCCGGGGACTACAGTCCTGTTGCATCTCAATGAGTCGGGCAACGAGTATGCCAATCGATGGTCCATCGATCGAATCACGAAAAAGTATTCGAATCATATCCCCTTTCCGATTTTTTTACACTATGAGGATGTTCGCTCCGAGGGGGAGGGGGAGAATCGGAAAGAGATCAGGGAGCAGAAGGTTGAGCAGATAAATGATGCCTCGGCGCTGTGGAAGCGGCCGAAGAGCCAGTTAACGAAGGAGGACTATCTCGAGTTCTACAAAACCATCTCCCACGATTCCGAGGATCCCCTCTTCTACGTGCACACACAGGCTGAGGGGAAGCTTGAGTATACCACCCTCTTCTACGTGCCGAAGCGAGCGCCCCTCGATCTCTATTTCTCAGATTTCCGGCCGGGAGTAAAACTCTATGTCAAGCGTGTTTTCATAACTGACGAGGAGCGCGAGCTGATACCGGTATACCTGCGATTTATCAGGGGTATCATCGATTCGGAAGATCTGCCGCTGAATATAAGCAGAGAGGTGCTGCAGAAGAATCGCATACTGACCAAGATCAGATCGGACTCGGTTAAGAAGCTCCTCGGGGAATTCAAAAAGCTCTCCGAAGATGCGGAGCAATACGATGAATTCTACCGTGCCTTCGGTAAACAGATCAAGGAGGGGCTCTATCAGGATTACGAGAATCGCGATCTCCTGCTCGAGCTCGTACGGTTCAAATCAACAGGGGTTGATGGCTATACCGGTCTCCAGGAATACTTCGACCGGATGAAGGAGGATCAAAAGGCCCTTTACTATATCACCGGCGATAGTGAACAGAACCTCAGGAACTCGCCCCTCCTCGAAATGTACAACGAACGGGGAATTGAGGTCCTCATTATGGACGACGAGATGGATGAGATTATCATTCCGGCGGTGGGGACCTATAAGGACACTGAGCTCAAATCGGTGAATCGAAGCGATGCGGCAGATGAGTTGAAAACCGATGAGGACAAGCAGGAGGAGAGTGCGATAGAACCGCTTATTGCCAGGATAAGGGAAATTCTCAAAGACAGGGTCAAAGAGGTGAAAGCGAGCACCCGTCTCAGTGATTCACCCTCCTGTATAGTCGCCGACGAGAAGGATCCGACGGTAAAGATGCAGGGGCTGTTGAAATCGCTCGGGCAGGAACAATTTGCACAGTTAAAACCTATCCTCGAGATAAATCCGAAACATCCGATCGTCAGGCGATTGCAGGAGCTTGAGGACCGTGATACTATCGAGCGGGTGAGCAACCTGCTCTTCGAGCAGGCAATGCTCCTTGAGGGGATGAAGCTGGAGAATCCCTCGGAATTTGTAAAGCGGCTGAACATCGCCCTCGAGAAATCTCTGGAATGATCGAAAACCCTTTACATGAAGAACCGAAAAGGGAACCGTGAAAGTATAAAATGAATTGATTTCAAACATTTGATAGAGTATGAGGAGCGGGAGCGGATATCACCGTGCCGGATGCTTCCCTCAGTTACCCTTGTGGAGGTGTGATGATGACACACAGACGAATTAACTCACTTGCTGCGCTCTCTGTTTCTGTGGTGCTGGTGTTCACTCTGGTTTTCCTGCAGCAGGTATCCTGCAGCAAGAACGATGGGGATCTCTTCGGAGATATCAAGTCGTCACCTATCAAGGAGAGTTCGGAGACGGCCAGAGCATGGGAAATTCAAAAAACCTTTCGTAAGATATACGAGCTGTACAGCGATCGGGTGGTCTTTATCAGCACGGAGCAGACGGTTAAGATGCCGCCCCATCCATTTTTCGACGATCCCTTCTTCAGGGAATTTTTCCGTGCACCGCGATCCCGAAGTCAAAAGAGGACCGGTCTGGGAACCGGCTTTGTCATTTCGGAGGATGGATATATCTGTACGAATCATCATGTTGTCGCCGGTGTCGATAAGGTCAAAATTAAGTTCGATAATGAGACCTACAGTGCAAAGGTCATCGGTTCGGATGAACGAACCGATCTCGCATTGCTGAAGATTGAGGCCGGCAGGAAGCTGAAACCGGTATTTCTCGGAGATTCCGATGCGGTCAGGGTGGGAGACTGGGCGATAGCGATCGGGAATCCCTTTGGCCTCGACAAGACCTTCACGGTCGGGGTGATCAGCGCCACGGGGAGGAAGGATGTCGATCTCATGGGCGGATCGCAGTCGCACATACAGACCGATGCATCGATTAATCCCGGAAATTCCGGCGGCCCCCTTATCAACATCGACGGTGAGGTTATCGGCATCAACCGCATGATCTACTCCCAGACAGGAGGCAATCTGGGGATCGGATTCGCCATCCCGATAAACCAGGCGAAGATAATTCTCGCACAGCTCAAAAAGCACAAGAAGATTAAACGGGGCTTTATCGGGGTACAGATAGTTCCCCTCAATGAGGAGTACGCCGATGAACTCGGGCTTGCGAGCACTGAGGGGGCGCTGGTCGGTGCTGTTGTTGACGGCAGTCCGGCTCAGAAAGGCGGTATCCTGTTGGGTGATGTCATTCTCAAGGTGCAGAGCACGAAAATAGAGAATTATACCGATCTCGTTGAGGTCGTGGAGAAGACCCCCATCGGCAATACGCTCAGGGTTGTGGTGTGGCGGAAGAAGAGGGAACTGACCCTCTTCGTAACGGTGGCCGAGCGCCCCTGATGCATCAGTCTCTAGAGAGTGATGTTGATGGCGACCCCGTAGATGGAAACAGCATCGAGATACGGATTGTTATGGTGGAGACGCATCTCCACGTCTATAACGATGAGCCGTACCACTGCTGACAGGGGAATGGAGCTGCTTCGACCGGCCAGCGTGATGATGATATCCTTTACCCGTTTCCAGGGATACTTCTCTCCGTATCGTTCAAATTCATTTCCTGAGAATATCCGGTGCTGTTTCCGTCGGTACTCATAATAGGTGATATTCAACTCATGGGGTATCGGCACGAAGACGCGGACATTCTCGTTGTAAACATCACGGAAAACGATCTGCTTTTCAGTGATTCCATCAAAGTTCAAAAAGAGTTCAGCCGTTCGTCCAGTGAAGCTCTCAACACTGAGGGAGCGATTCCGAAGATCATCCTCCCTGAGCATACCCGGATCGGCATGAAGGATGATCTTCGCAGCGAGGAGGAGTGAGAGAACTGCAATTACTTTTCCCTTCATATCAGCTTCTTCCCCCGTTCATAGCAACAGTACTTTTAACCGCTGTGGCATCTCCTGTCAAGGCATAACCTGAAAAAAGGGAATGGTGCCCGTCCTCTCTTCGAGCGCCGTAACCGAAGGCGTGACGACCCCCGCCTGCAGGCCGTGCGCGAACGGGAGCACGGAAAATCCGCATATTTTATTCATTTTTATTAAAATATACTTGACAAATGACATGGTATTTTTTGTTTTAGTGAACAAATATAACACATAGTTTTATGTTAATAATACGAATCACTTTTTCCGAGAATATCTGAAAGGGGAATTCCCTTTCATTTTTTTTTAGCACCGATCTGAATGTTCTCCCGCTCTTCGGACACGCAGCCGGCGGTGAGGGTACGCAGATACGGGCAAAGGTGTTCAGTGCAATGAAATTTTATCATTTTTTTCGAATTCTGTTGTTCATTATTCTGATAACGGTTCTGTCGTGGCGGTACTATGACGGAGATACCCGCGCGAAGATGCTTCCCGTTGAACCTATAGATGAGATTACGGAAGAGATAATACACCGGAGCAAGAAGGTGAACGGATCGCTCGGCGGATGGCTGCGGCGGTACACGCATGGCGGGGTCGTTCCCGCGGTTGCTGCCGGTATTGTGTGCGATGACGAGCTGATAATCCACGGTGGAAAAAACGCGAATCTCGATACGCCCTTCGGAATCGCATCGCTCACGAAAACCTTCACCGCCGTGCTTCTCCTGCAGCTCGAGGACGAAGGGATCGTGCGTCTGGACAATCCGGTGAGGAACTATCTTCCCGGACTTGTCATCGAGCGGGTGGAGTTAGGATCGCCTCCCGTCACCATCACCCATCTCCTCTCGCATACCTCCGGGATGCCGGATTATGGTCGTGAGGTACGGGCGGTTGTCAACGGCAGGACAATTTTTCACAAAGAGCAGCGGTATCCCGCAGGCTATCACTACGCCTATTCGAACCGGGGGTATATGCTGCTGAAGCATCTCATTGAAGAGGTGACCGGAATCTCATATGCCGAGAATCTCTCCAGGAGAATTTTCAGGCCACTGGGAATGCGATCGAGCAGCGGGATTCGCTCCAACGGAACGGGCGGTATCACCACCACTATCAGGGATCTCTCCCGCTATGCGGCAATGCTCCTCAACAGAGGAAAGTGGCACAACCGGCGGATTATATCGGAAGCCGCATACCGCAAGATGCTCGCGTCGGCAGTTGAGCTCCCCCGGACCAGATCCGATTATCATTACTCCCTTGGCTGGGAGGTGATGACGGCGAATAATAGCATCGACAGCTACTATAAGGCCGGTCGCTGGTATGGCGCCGCCTCCGGTCTGCAGATCTATCCGAAAAAGAAGGTTGCGCTCCTGTATCTCTGCAATCCTCCGAATCATCTCTCCTCGTCCTTCATGTCCTGGCGAAACGCTCTGACAGGTAAGCTGCGGGGGCTGCTGAAGTATCTCACCGAGGAACCGCGGCTCTGTACCTGGCCGGATATAGGCCCGGGCATCCTCAAGAGCTATGTGGGCGAGTATGTGAACGTTCAGACCGGGCAGACCATCACCGTTCTCTTCAGAGGGAACATCCTCTTCTGCCGAAAATACGGTGTCCTTGAAGCGATGAAGACATTCAGCTCGAATCGATTCATCGTCGGTCCGAGGAGACTGCTCAATTTCGTCTGGAAGGACAGCAGGGTGGTGGGACTCGCTGCACGAGATGGATATTATCATTTGAAAAGTGAGCTGTAATCCCTGCACAATCGAGGCGAGGCTGCTCTGAAGGGCTTTCCTCTTCAGCAGATGCTTCGATGCGTTTGCATACGAGCACAGTTGTGTATTAATGTTCTTGCCAAATTATGTGCCCTGCTGGTAGAATAAACGCTACATTTTTTTCGGATTCCTCATGCGCATTAAATCCTCAGGTGTTGGTGTTATGATTTCAAAACGTTCCTTATTTCTTTTACTCGCTGCTGTTCTGTATATCATCTCCCCCGCATGCAACTCCCGCCCTGTGGAAGGTGTCAAAAAACCGGTTGAGAGGAAATCGCCCCCGCCGCTGCAGGTTTCGAAGAGCAAATTGGATCGGGAGAAAGAACGGCTCTCGAAATGGCTCGACCGGAATACCGGTTATCAGCACGTTCCCTCCTCCGCCGTTGCTATCGTTCAGAATGACGAGGTGCTATTCGTGAAAGCAACAGGCGCAGCGAGCTCCTGGCCCTATTCCATCGCTTCATTCACAAAAATCTTTGTCGCCCTTGCCGTGCTGCACCTGGCGGATCACGGCATGTTGCAGCTCGATGATCCGGTACACAAGCACCTTCCCGTACAGCTTGAACGGGTGGAGATCGGCTCGCCGGCGGTCACGGTACGGTATCTTCTCAATCACACCTCCGGAATAGCCGATCGGGGGGAATTCCGGACGGTGGAGCTCGATCCGCCCCTCTCGCTGCCGATTCAACGATATCCGGCAGGCTATCAGTTCTCCTATTCGAATGCGGGGTATAACCTCCTGGGCTATCTGGTTGCCGAGGTCTCCGAAATGAACCTGGGGGACTATATCACCAAATTCATCCTGAAGCCTCTCGGGATGAACGATTCCATTGCGCCCCGATCGATGAAAGGTTCATCGGGGATGAAATGCTCTATTGATGATATGGCGAAATTTGTCCGCATGCTCCTGGGGAGGGGGACGGTCGAGGGGAAGACGATAGTTTCCCGAAAATTATTCGATCAGATGTTTGACGAATCAATCGGCATACCGCCGGCACGCTTCAAGGAGTTCCGGGGAATAGCCTGGCGTGTGTGGACGGTTGATGATAAGCTCTATTCATACAATCACGCTTCGCTCTGGTTCGGATCGGGGGGCTGGATACAGATCTTTCCGGCAATGGATGTTGGCTATGTCTTTATGAGCGACACACCCGATTTCCGATTGCCCGCCTTTGAGAATTTTCACAACGGATTGAAATGTCAGCTCCTGCGATTCGCCGGTCTTTTCTGTAATGGCCATGTTCATCCCGCTTCATTCAAGCCGACCATGCCGGATAGGGCGCTCCTGGAGGAGTTTACCGGGACCTATCACGATCCGCTCAACGGGGCTTCGATTGAGGTCTCCTTCCGGGGCACTTCGCTCGTCGCGGTGAAGAACTCGCGTGCGCGGTACGGGCTGATTCCGATGACGGTGAACACCTTTATCCATAAGCAGAGCGTTTCGCCGCGGGTTCTCAAGTTTGATTTTGTCTGGAAAGATGATAGGGTTGTCGGACTCGCAACCAGGTATGCTTACTATACCCGGGAGTATGCCCCCGGTAAGTAGTAGCTACGCCATCTTCTTCACATCACCGGTCAGCGCGCCGAGCTCGAACCAGAATCGTGACATCTGAATGGTGACGCCGATGAACTTCGTCTGAATGAGCTCCAGTATAACCCCCCCGATCGCGGTCGTGTCGAGATAGGCATAAGCGGTATGCGAGCCGCCGGCCTTTCCGGTGCTCTTCAGATACCCCGATTGAATAACTCCGACTCCCAGCTCCCGTAATCCTTCGAGCCGTCGCTCGATATCGGGCACGAAAAAGCCGACGTGATGAATTCCCTCACCCTTGTTTTTCAGATGATTCATGTGGGTGTTTTCATCGCCCTCCTTGGGACAGATGAGCTCGAACTGCATCTGCCCGGAAAAGGCAAGGGCGATATCGACATCATAGTCGGCCTTCTTGCCGCGATAGATATGTTCCTCATCCGAGAAGCTCGCCTGAAACCAGGGCCGGATGCCGAGTTTCGAATAGTACGCCACGGCATCATCGATATCCTTCACCACAATGCCGACCTGCCGTACCTCGGGCAATCTGAGTTTTTTTATGAGCTTTTTGCTTGTGTTGTCCATTATTATTCTCCTTCCCGGGGGTAACGGTATTATTCTTTCGGCAGTTTCATTCTCTTGCCAACGACAATCGATGCGATGATAATTATAGCGAAAAAGACGATGAGAAGAGCGATCGACAGGGTGTATGTGCCGATGTCGCCGGCTTTCATTGTCTGGAGATTGATGAGATGTCCGATCCAGACATATGCCAGGGTGAGGGGGATGATTCCGATGCCGGAGAAAACCGAATATCGAATCCAGTCGATTGAGGAGAGCCCGTAGGCGACATTCTGAATATTGTAGGGTATAACGAAGAGAAGTCTCATGACGAGCACCAGCTGGCTGCCGTACTGTTCAGTGTAGGTTTCGAGCTTCCGTACGGTTTTGTTGGATCCGAATTTCGCGACGAAGTCCTTTCTGAAGAGCCATCTGACGTTGAGAAAAGACGTCATCAGCCCCAGCGTCATGCCCACCCATGCCGTGATCATGCCGAAGAGGGGTCCGTAGAGATAGCCGGCGAGAAAGTTGAAATAGAGGGTCGGCAGAAATGCCAGGTTGAATATAATATAGAGGAGAATCACCACGGCGGGACCCATAACGGAAAACTGCAGGATGAATTCCCGCACCTGATTGATATTCTCCAGTGAAAAGAACCTGTTCAGCTCGAATGCAAAAAAGGCCGCGATGAAGGCGAGGAGGAAGATGAGGAAGATGATCTTCGGTATATGACGCGTAAAGGATCCCATGAAAGGGAGTGTAACGTGTGTGCTCAACTGCGTCAAGATAAAACTGTGCTCCTGCTGAAAAGAGAGGTGTGGAAGCTTCGAAAGAGCGTCACCTGAACAACAGCGAACAAAAGGGCAGGATAGTATGGGTTTTTTTAAAGGTGCGCTATACTAATATTAATAGTATGTGAGCAGAATTTTTTTTGAATGAATAAACGTTATTCTTTCTGTTCAAAAAGAGATTGCACGTTCTGAGGAGTTATCATGACCGAACAAAAAAATTATCGCTGCGAGGATTGCGGGAAGATCATGTCGCTCAGCGTTGAAGAGGAAATTCCCGAATGCTGCGGGAAGAAGATGGTCTGGGAGCTTGAGCCCTGCACCAGCGTTCCCCATGCCGAGATGGCACGGGCACATGAGGATGACGATGCCTGTGATGACGGCAGGGGACACCCGTCGGGTGCGGGTTCCTAGGTGATAGTAACCCACACGGGGTTGCGCTGTGCGTGCGGTCTCGAAAAGGGAAAGGCAGGCCCGCCGCAGATGAGCATTTCCCACCCCTGAATCCACCGGTATGCACTTTTCGGGGGATTTCCTTGACTGTTCCTCTCATCGGTATTTATGCGCCTATTTGTATTCACATTCTGCTTCTGAAATACTCACTGGACTGTCATCGTGCACCACACAGGAAAAGCTCTGTGCGGGGGTGTACGAGCGGCTTGCGGAACGCTCTCCCACTGCAGACGTCCTGACACTGCAGCTTCTCCGCCGCGATGAGGGACGGCCGCTTGACGGGTTCTTTGCCGTTGAGCTCAAAGCGGCACGGTACAGCATACAGCATCACGATTACCGTGAAGGGATCAGGGCGAGAAGTATCGATAAAGATGATGCTCCCCGCGGGGAGCCCGCGCATTTTGAGGAGGTGCAGATCAGCGGGCTCGATTGGTAAGCGTCGCGACCGGCGATGATGGGGATCGATAATGCCTGACCGCAAGCATGAGGTTTGATCCTCCCGGATTGATGTAGTATCCGTAGGTAAAGGGGAGCCGGCCAAGCGAGTGCTTTTTCATTCTGCGATAGAGGTTCGGCTGGAACCGGTTGCCGAAGAGGGGAATCGGTCTCGTATAGGTTCCGTAAAAGCTGAGATTCCAGTCCTGCTCGCTGAAGAAGAGGAGCGGTATCCCCGAATCATCCTGAAGGATGAGCTCGCTCCGTTCGAGTATCAAAGACCGTATAATGGTAAAGGAGTGATTGTAAAAGTGCATCAGATACGTCGCCGCTTTAATGATGGTAAAAAATCGCTCCTGCTTCTTCAGATAACGGATAAAGTTGCTCTTATGGCGGAGTGAGGTATTTCTTACATTGAGCTGGAAATAGAGCGCTCTCTTATTGTTGAAGTTGAATTTTTTGTTGAAGAGTATCTCACAGCCGGAAATTCCTCTCTCCGGATCTGCCGGCTTGTTTCGGTATCTGATAATGCCCTCCGAATCGATCCAGACCTTCCGCACATCATTTACCAGATAGCCGTTACGGGCGAGCATGAACATCATAATGCCGACGATGCTGTTGAAGGAGTTCTTCCCGATCTCTTTTTCCATCTGCTTCGTTTTGAAGAAATTCCATTTCAGGATTTCGCAGAGGCTGTCCTGCAGGCCATTGAGGGCCGCGTCTAATTCGGCAGGGGAGAGTTGAACAGGGTGAACCAGCTCGCCGATAGGTTCAAGCCCGAAGAGAATGTACCGCTCTGCATCGGGGAAGAGGGCCATTGCATTGAGGATATCGGGGCCGCTGAAGGGGTAGAACACTGTCCCGGAACGGGTTTGCGGGATGGCATGCCTCGCCCATCTTTCGATTTCGTGCAGGTTCGTTTTTTGAAAGCTGCACCAGTTCTCGTTTAACTCCTCCCGATATTGCTGATAATCCGGTTCCCTGGTGAGGGGGTATATGCTCGAGAATCTCCCGACATCGGTACCGGCGAGGAAGTTGGCGAATTCCTTGAATTCAGACTGATCAATGCTCCTCGTTGATGGCGGCGCGCAGGCGGCGAGGAGTATCAGGAGCGGAATGAGATGATAAACGAGCGGTTTGAATCTGTATTCCATAATCACCCTGTATGCGAGGATCAGAGATCGATGACACCGGTATGAGCTATACTATTTTTCTGATGATGTCAAAGGAATTTTTTTTAAAGGAGGCCGTTTCCTGATCGGTGACGGTTCTCGTGCACTACTCCTGAAGGGGGAAAGATTAACCGGCAAATCGAAAAATATTTAATTTCTTGACGGGGATAGAATTTTCTCATTCGTTATTTCATATCCGCATGGTTGCCGGTGATCCGGATAAACTATAAAGAGGAGCAGCGATGTGGCACTTGAGCGGCAGTTAGGTTTTCCGACGGCAGTACTGGTTGTTATTGCGAGCATGATCGGCACCGGTATCTTTATAACGACCGGTACGGTGTTGCAGATGACGCAGGATGCGCTGATAATACTGATCCTCTGGGTTATCGGTGGCATCGTCGCCCTGACCGGAACGCTCTGCTATGCCGAGCTCGCGACCATGTGGCCTGACGTCGGTGGCGAGTATATCTATCTGAGAAATACCTTCGGATTCCTCCCCTCCTTCTTGACGGGATGGATTTCCCTGGTCGTGGGCTTTACCGCCTCAGTCGCGATTAGCTCCATTTCGCTGGTTAAATATCTGCATCAGTTCAGTCAGAATGTTGCGGCTGACAGTCTGCTCACGCATGTTTTTGCGGGTACATGGACGCAGAAGATAGTCGCAGCATCGATAATATTCTTCTTCGGTTCGGTCCACATCATCGGCGTCCGAACCGGGAGCCGCATTCAGAATGTGCTCACCGTCCTGAAACTGCTCATCGTTGTGGCGCTCATCGGATTCGGCCTGCACATGGCAGAGTGGGCTGCTGCAGGACGCCTGACGGCAACCTATCCGGTCGGGGAGGGATCATCTCCGGGACTTCCGCTCATCGGGCTGGCACTTCTCATTATCATGTTCTCCTATTCCGGCTGGAACGGCGCCTCCTATATCGGCGGTGAGATCAGCGATCCGGACAGAAATCTCCCCCGGGCGCTCTTTTTCGGAACCCTTATCACCATGGCGATCTACATCGGGCTCAACGTTGTGTTTCTGCTGTCCGCTCCCGGGACCGAGCTCATGGGCAGGGATGCGGTCGGTGCCATCGCCACGAGGAGTCTCTTCGGACCGCTGGTGTCGAATTTCTTCACGCTGGGTATTTCGCTCATCCTTCTCTCGTCTGTTTCCGTTCAGATGATGATCGGTCCGCGCGTCTACTACGCCATGGCCCGCGACCGGATGATATTTCAAAATCTTGCCCATGAAAACTCGAGATTCAACACCCCTGCTGTTGCTATCTCCGTTCAGATGGTGCTCGCTATCTTCTATGTTTTCGTTGGCACCGCTCAGACACTCATGGAGTACATGGGCTTTGCCCTGAGCATCTTTCCCCTCCTGACGGTTATCGGCCTGATCTATCTGCGCATCAAGCGCCCTGAGATATCGCGACCCTTCAGGGTTCCCCTCTATCCGGTGGTTCCACTCATATACATCCTGCTCACGGCATCCATGATGGTGGCAGGATTTCTCGCCTGGACAAAGACGGCATGGTTTGCCATACTGGTCACCCTTGCCGGAATACCGGTTTTCTATCTGTGGAGGCGGTTCGCGAAAAAATTATAGCCCTCATCGAATACGGCCGGGGGAGGGTGACCTATTCCGGCATCGGGGTTTCCGGGAGTGATGGCGGCACCGGGGGTATCTCGATGACGAGCATCGACTTCCACTTCCCGCCGCGGAATCGGATCAGGAATATCACTCCCAGGACGATTATGTATACGGTGGCGAATGACCAGCAGGCGTAGAGGCCCATATCGAAGATCGCCAGTGCGATATAACTGGGGATGACCAGGACGATTGCCGACACCAGCGTAATCATGTACATTACGAAGCGGGTATCACCGGCTCCCTTGATAGCTGAAGCGAATATGATATTCATGGTATCGAAGAGTGAGTAGATCGCCACGAAACGGAGGAGGACCACCGCGATGCGGCGTATCGTTTCAAAGCTCTCGGGATCTGCCTGAGCGGCAAAGGGGGCGAGGAAGATGTCCGGCACCAGCGCGTAGAGCAGGGCGATGGTACCCATGTACACCGTGGTGAGCTGAAATCCGGCATACGTGCTTGTCTCGGCGAGTTCGGGTTGCTGCTTGCCGAGGTATTGGCCGACCATGATGGAGATGGCGATACCGATGCCGATCATCGGCATAAAAGCGAGGGTGTTGATATTAAAGGCGATATTCGATGCGGCGAGATTGATAGTCCCGAGCCTGCCGATGAGCAGTATGAAGAGGGTAAATCCGAGGATATCGAGAAAGAACTGTATGCCGCTGGGAAGGCCGAATTTCATCAATCGGGTGAAAAGGTCAGAATCGAGACGCCACCCCCGTATGGTATTGTATCGACGGTTATACGTCGGCCGCAGTATCAGCAGGACATAGAACAGGCATGAGAAGCAGGCCGAAATGGACGTTGCGATCCCCGCACCCTTGATCCCCAGCTCGGGGAATCCCCCCCTGCCGAATATGAGCAGATAGTCGAGGGTGAGGTTGATGACGGTTGCCAGGACGTTGATCCACATCACCGGCCAGGTCTTGCCGCGCCCGGTAAAGAAACCCGAAAAGGCCGATGAGGCGACCAGCGGCATTGCGCCGAGGCAGAGCATCTGAAAGTATATCACCTCGCTCTGCTGAACGATTGTCTCATGACCGATGATGCGGAATATATCCTCCGCCAGCGGTATCATCAACAGATGAACGATACCCGCGATGAATGCGATATAGACCCCCTGCCAGAGGGCCGGACCGATCCGATCCATCTGCTTTGAGCCGTAATACTGCGCGACGAAGGTGCCCACATAGCTTGCCGTCCCGATGAAGAGGCTCATGACGGTGAAGTTCAGAATGCCCGCTGGCATCGCCGCCGCGATAGTCTCTGGGGAATACCAGGTCAGGAACATCCTGTCCACGAAGTGCTGCACCGACCACGCCCCCGTGCTGAGTATAAGCGGGACCGCCAGTGTCAGAACTTCCCGGTAGCCGCCAGGGCGATTCCATCGCCGGATGATGTGTTGGTGAACCTTCATAACCATTTCGTTCCTGCAATGAGAATTGTATAGTCGGTCGGAAAGCACGGACAAGGGACAATATGTATCGTCTTTTTCAATAGAACACGTTTTTGATCAATCACTAAATGTAT